>NZ_CADEAU010000068.1 GCF_902825405.1 Micromonospora maritima
CAGCCGCTCGGCGACGACCTGGGCGAAGCCGGCCAGCCAGGTGCGCCGGTACGCGGCCGGGTGCTCCCCGGCCGGCACGACCGCCCCGGCCAGCCCGTGCGCCGCCTGCACCAGCAACGAGGTGAAGAGCAGCTCGGCCCGTTCCAGGTCACTGGCGAAGCCGAACAGGTGCATGGCGAACCCGTTGCCCTGCCGACGGCGTACGCAGCGGCAGCGCAGCGGGTCGGCGACCGCGGCCAGCAGGCCGGCCTTGTCCCGGGCGTACGGGGCGACCACGTCGACCACCCGGTCGCCCACCGGGTCACGGGCCGGGTCGCGGGCGGCCAGCAGCGCGCGGTCGACACCGTAGCGGGCGATCAGCTCGGTGGCCTTGGCCGTGAAGGCGGCCGACTCGGCGGGGGTGCAGGCCGGGTCCTCGGCCTGGGCGAGCAGCTTGCGTACCTTGCTGAGCATCGCCTCGGACATGCCCCAGAGCTATCACAGCGCCGGCCGGCGCGACCGTTCAGTCCTCGCGACTACGCAACGTGGCGATGGTCGAACCGGCCAGGGTGAGCAGGCAGTCGGGCAGCAGCCCGTCGGCCGCCGCCGCACCGAACAGCGCCTCGCCGGTGTCGGCGTCGTCGTTGGCGCACGCGCTGACGAACCGCGCCACCCAGCGGGTGTCGTAGTCGGCCTGGTCGATGCCGGGAAAGTCGAGCGCGGCGGCGCCGGCCGGCGCGTCGTCGCCGAGCATGGTGGCGGCCAGGCACCAGGCCACCCCGTACGCGCCGGACAGCCCCGAGCGGTCGACGACCGCGTCGAAGGCGCCGACCACGCCGGCCCCGTCCCCGACCAGCGCCGAACGGAGCACGGCGGTCGCGTCGTCAAGCGTCTGCTGTGCTTCGTCGGTCACCTGCGGAACAGTAGCGCCGGGGGTCAAGCGGTGACACCGGATCGGCCGCGCGATCACGCACGGTGATTCCCGCAGTCGGGGTGCCGACGGAGCCCACTCCACAGTCCCACCCGCCGCGCGGGCACGCTAATGTGCGCAGCGGACCTTCGCCCGAGGAAGGACGACCATGCTGAGAACACGCACGTCGCGCGCGGCCCTGTCCACGGCCTGCGCGGCGCTCCTGCTCGCCACCAGCGCCTGCGGGAGCGACGAGCCGAAGGACGCGGCCACCACCCAGGTTCGCCTCTACGGCACCGACGGCAACATGCTCAACTCCTACGCCGCGACGCTCAAGGACCGGGCGAACCTCCTCAACGGCATGAAGGGCACCACCCCTCTCACGCCGCTGCCGGAGAGTTTCAAGGAGCGGCTACGCAACGTAGACCCGAAGCTGACCGACTACCTCTACTCGGCGGAGTCGTACGACGCCGTGGTGATCAGCGCGCTGGCCGCCCAGCTCGCCGGCACGACCGCGCCGGCCGAGATCGCCAAGCAGATCGTCGGGGTGACCACCGGCGGTCAGCGCTGCGACGAGGTGGCGACCTGCCTCCAGCTCGCCCGCTCCGGGCAGGACATCGAGTACCGGGGTGTGTCGCTGACCCGGGGCGGGTTCACCGACACCGGCGAGCCGGCCACCGCGAGCTACGGCACGCTGCACTTCGACAACGAGAAGATCGACGACGCGAAGACCGAGTTCGTCGGCGCCGGTGAGGAGTCGGGCGCGAGCACCAAGGCCCCGCCGCGTGGTCGCAAGGTCCGCGACGGCAAGGCGAAGGACGCCCCGCTGGTGCTCGGCGGCCTGCTGCCGAAGACCGGTGACCTGGCGCTGGCGTACCCGCCGATGGCCGCCGCCGCGGCGCTGGCCCTCACAGAGGTCAACGCGGCCGGCGGGGTCCTCGGCGAGCCGGTGAAGTGGATCGACGGCGACGACGGCACCAACCCGGCGGTGGCGAAGGCGACGGTGGCCTCGCACGTCGGGCAGGGCGTCCAGGTCATCATCGGCGCGGGCGCGTCCGGCATCTCCCGGGCGGTGCTGCCCGACGTGGTAGCCGCCGGCCGGATCCTGTTCTCGCCGTCGAACACCGACGCGGGACTGAGCACCGTGGACGACAAGGGGCTCTACTTCCGGACCGCGCCGCCGGACAGCCTCCAGGGCCGCGCCCTGGCCGACGTCATGCTGCGGGACGGGCCGCGCAAGATCGTGATCCTGGCCCGTAAGGACTCCTACGGCGAGGGCCTCCAGGAGAACGTGCGGGCCGAACTGGAGAAGGCCGGGGTCGGCGCGGACCGGCTCAAGCTGATCACCTACCTGCCGCCGGAGGACCCGAACACGCCTGTCGACTTCGGCGGCGTGGCCCAGGAGATCAAGAGCTACGGTCCGGAGGCGGTGCTGCTGATCGGCTTCGGCGAGTCCATGCCGTCGATCACCGCGATGGCCGACGCCGGGATCCAGTTCAGCAGCTGAGACGCGCGTACGTCGGGGGCCGCACCGGGACGACCGGTGCGGCCCCCGACGTCTCAGCGGGCCTTGCGGCGCTCCAGGAACTCGGTCATCCGCCGCTGCTTCTCCTCGTCCTCGAAGAGGACCGCCTGGCTGAGCAGGTCGAGCTGCGGGTGCGCGGCCGGCGGCGCGTCGACGGCCAGCTTGGTCAGCCGCAACGCCAGCGCGGAGCCCTTGGCCATCTCGTCGAGCAGCTCGTGTGCGGTGGGCAGCAGCTCCGCCGGGTCGGCCACCACCCGGTTGACCAGGCCGATCCGCAGCGCCTCGTCGGCATCCACCCGCCGGCCGGTGAAGAGCAGCTCCTTGGCCCGGGCCTCGCCGATCAGCGCGGGCAACCGGTAGGTCGCGCCGGCGCCGGCCAGGATGCCCAACCGCACCTCGGGCTGGCCGAAGACCGCACGGCCCGTGCACACCCGCAGATCGCAGGCGTACGCCAGCTCGGCGCCGCCGCCCAGCGCCGGGCCGTCGACCGCCGCCACGGTGGGCATCGGGAGCGCCCGGATCCGGGCGAAGACGCCCTGGTTGATCGCGGCCAGCGCGTCCAGCCGGCCGCGTTCCCGGAGCTGGGCGATGTCCGCGCCGCCGGCGAAGATGCCCGCCGCACCGCCGGTGAGCAGCATCAGCCGGGGCCGCGCCTCCAGCTCGGCGCAGACCCCGTGCAGCTCGGCCACCAGGTCGGCGTCGATCGCGTTGCGCTTCTCCGGCCGGTCCAGCGTCACCACGAGCCGGTCCGGCAGTTCCTCGATCCGCAGCCCGCTCATTGCTTCTGGCCGTCCTTCCACGCGTAGAAGCCCTGCCCGGACTTCTTGCCCAGCTTCCCGGCGGCCACCATCTCCCGCAGCAGCGGCGGCGGCGCGAACCGGTCCCCGTACGCGGCCTGGAGGGTGCGCGCGATGTCGAGCCGGACGTCCAGTCCGACCAGGTCGGTCAGCTCCAGCGGCCCGACCGGGTGCCGGTAGCCGAGCACCATGGCCTTGTCGATGTCGGCCGGGCTCGCGACCCCGTCGGCCACCATCCGGATCGCCTCCAGGCCGAGCGTGACTCCGAGCCGGGAGGTGGCGAAGCCGGGCATGTCGCGTACCACGACGGGGTCCTTGCCCAGCCGACCGGCCAGCGCGACGGCCGCCTCGGTGGTCTCCGGCGCGGTGGCCGGGCCGACCACCACCTCCAGCAGTGCCATCGCCCAGACCGGGTTGAAGAAGTGCAGCCCGAGGAAGTCCGCCGGGCGGTCCAGCCCGTCGGCCAGCTCGGCGATCGGGATGCTGGAGGTGTTGCTGCCCAGCAGCACCGGTCGGCGGCCCTCGGCCTCGCGGAGCACGGCGCGCTTGAGGTCGAGCCGCTCGGGGACCGCCTCCACGATCACGTCCGGCCTCTCGGCCACCTCGGCCAGGCCGGCACGCAGGACGACCCGCGACCGGTTGGCGGTCGCCGCCTCCTCGGTCAGCTTGCCCCGCCGCACCCCGCGCTCCCACAGCTCGCCGAGCCGCCGGACGGCGTCGGCTCCCCGGGCCGGGTCGACCTCGACCAGTTCGACGGCGTACCCGGCGCCGGCCGCCACGTACGCGATGCCGAGGCCCATGGTGCCGGCCCCGACGACCACAAAACGACCACTCATCGACGTCCCCTCGCCGCGGCGGGGGCGGGCGGGGTCTCCGCCGCGCCGGGCCCGGCCGCTCGTTCCTGGATGCGACCCTATGCAGGGCCGGGCCGCCGGGCATGCGTGGGGGCGGAGCGGACGGGGTACAGACGGCCGTCAACGCCGAAGGAAGGATCGAGATGAGCCAGGCACCGGAGAGCGCGCAGAGCACCGAGACGGTCGAGACGCGCGGCGACGAGCGGGTGGACCTGCTCCGCGCGGACACCAACAACGACGGCAAGACCGACGTCTGGGTGGTGGACACCGACGGCGACGGCAAGGCCGACCTGTTCCAGTTCGACACCGACGGCGACGGCAAGGTGGACATCACCATGGTCGACATCGACGAGGACGGCACCCCGGACGAGGTGGTCGACGGCGACGGCGGCCTGCCGCCGGAGCAGACGACGCCCACCGTCCAGGTCTGAGATGTAAGGAAGGGCCCCTTCTTATCGCCTACGCGATAGGAGGGGCCCCTTCCTAACGCCTGAGGGCGAGCGTGGCGAGGTAGTAGGGGTGGTCGGTGTCGTCCACGTCGGTCAGTCGCCACGGTGAGCCGTGGACCAGTTCGGCGAACTCCGCGGGTGAGCAGACCAGGTAGTCGAACCACTCGGTGCCGAGCAGCCGGTAGCGCAGCCGCAGCCGCAGCTGACCGCCCAGCCGGCCCCGCCGCCGGTTCCGCTCGTGGTAGCCGGTGTGCACCGGGTCGGTGGTGCCGTACGGGTCGGTGCCGTGCGCGATCACCGTCGCCCCCGGCCGGGCCAGCGCGGCGAGCGCGGCCAGCAACGCGGGGGCCCGCTCCCGCCCCTCGAAGAGACCCAGGTTGTTGCCGAGCAGCAGGAACGTGTCGTAGCGCCGACCGTCGGCGACGTGCTCGTGGACGGTGCCGTGCACCAGTTCGCGTACGCCCCGGTGCCGGCTGACCCGCAGCGCGCCGAGCGAGGTGTCCAGGCCGGTGACCGGCACCCCGCGCTCCTGCAGGTGCAGCGCGATCCGGCCGGCGCCGACGCCGACGTCGAGCACGTGCCCGTGGACCCGGTCGACCGCCCGGTGGTCGTGCGGCTGCCAGCGGTCCGGCGGGTCGAGGTAGTGCCCGGCGGGCGCGCCGTTGACCAGCCCGTCGTCCCGCTCGATGATCTCGATGACCGGCCGGGGCAGGCGTCCGCCGGCCATCGGCCGGGGGCCGATGCCGGTCGCCACCGCGTACGCGTCGCGGATCATCTCGCCGAACACGTCACCGATCTCGGGTTCCCCGGTCATGAGAGAGCACGCTATCCGGGGCTCGGCACCGTTGTCGCAGCCGTATCCTGGGCGGCGTGACCGACCTGGACCGCCTGGCGGCGGAGAAGTACGTCCTGCTCACCACGTTCCGCAAGGACGGCCGGGCGGTGGCGACCCCGGTGTGGGCGGTGCGCGACGGCGACGCGCTCGCGGTGTGGACCGTGTCCGACTCCGGCAAGGTGAAGCGGATCCGGCGCGACGGACGGGTCACGGTGGCGCCGTGCGACGTCCGCGGCCGTCCGCACGGCGAGGCGGTGCCGGCTCACGCCACCATCGGCGACCCGGAGAGCACCAGGCGGATCCGGGGTCTGCTCAAGCACAAGTACCGGCTGATCGGGCGGCTGAGCCTGCTGGGCAGCCGGCTGCGCCGGGGGGAGGGCGGCACGGTGGGGCTGCGGATCGTGCTGGACGGACCGACCCCCGGACACGATTAGGGGCGGTGGCCCGTCGGCCGACCGCCCCTGATCGGAATTCCTGAGGAACTTCGGGTCGTCAGTCTCCCTGACGCTGCTGGGGGATCTGCCCCTGCAGCAGGGCCCGAACCTCCGACTCGCGGTAGCGACGGTGGCCGCCCAGGGTCCGGATGGCGCTGAGCTTGCCAGCCTTGGCCCACCGGGTCACCGTCTTCGGGTCGACACGGAACATCGACGCCACCTCGGCCGGTGTGAGTAGCGGCTCTGGTTCGTGCGTTCGCGATGCCATCGGGGTCACTCCTCCACATGTATAGACATCGGCCGGGGTCCCGCCGGCCGACGCGTCTCCCATGGTCCGGCTAGTCCCCGATGTCCGACATGGGCCGAACGGCTGAAGGTCCCTAGACGGACGGATGAAGCATGCCCGATTTTTACGACTTTTATGCCGCAGAAACTACCTTATTCGGACTCATGATCACGGTTCGTGATGCGTCAACTACGAGACACTCTCGCATCACGACCCTCGAAAGTGGGCAAACCGGGCGTCAGTTGCAGCGTTCCAGCAGCTGCACCGCACGCCACCGCGCGACCAGCTTGTCGTAGGCCGCCGAGGCCTCCTCCGCCTCGCCCCGGGCCAACCCGGCCAGCCCTTCCGCGACCAGCTCGGTCGAGTCGTCGGCCAGCAACGTCTCGTCCGGCAGCAGTTGCACCAGGCCGCCGTAGTCCAGCTCGACCACCGAGCGCGGGTGGAACTCCTCCAACCAGCGGGCGGCCTCCTCGACCGCCTCGGTGATCGGCGCCTCGCCGACCGACTTGCGCAGCACCGACAGTGCCCGGGAGGAGCGGCGACGCGCCTTGGAGATCTCGGTGCGGAAGCGCAACGCGCGCCGCTCCGGCTCGGTGACCAGGTGCCGCTCCCCGGCCTCGAACAGCACGAACCAGCGCAGCGGCACACCCCAGGTGGCGATCTGCTCGTGCACCCGGGGCACCCCGTGCTCCAGCACCCGCGCTCCGCTGCGCCAGTCCTCCACCACGGCCTTGGCCTGCCCCGCCAGGATCGGCGGCACGAACGCGTCGGCGAGCACCGACGGCACCCCGTCCCGCGCGCTCAGCGCCGCCTCGGCGACCCGGATGCGCAGGTTCCACGGGCACACCAGCAGCGCCTCGTCGGTCTCCAGGACGTACGCCTCGTCCGGCAGGTCGGGCAGCCGGGTCCAGCCCGCGCCGAGCGCCTCGATCACCGCCGTCCGCTGCCGCACCGGCCCCTCCAGCGGGGCGATGGCCCGACCCTCGCTCACGTACCGGCGCCAGTACGACTGCCGGTCCCGGTCGAAGGCGGTCAACGGCTCGTACACGCGCAGGTATGAAGCGAAGAGCGACGGCACGGCGCGATCCTCCCACGAGACGGGACCGCCCGTCGCCGCCGTCACGCCGGCGGCGTGACGTGGGCGACAGTACGGTTCCGGCCGATATTAGGCTCAACGACACCGGCACCATCCCGCCGGCGTGCCACCGAAGGTTCCGCACCCCACAAGGGCGCACACCGACACAGGAGTCAGCCATGGGCGTATTCGCCAGCACCGACGACCCGGTATCCACGGGTCACGAGCAGGTCGTGTTCTGCCAGGACAAGCAGTCCGGCCTGAAGGCGATCATCGGGATCTACTCCACCGCGCTGGGCCCCGCCCTCGGCGGCACCCGGTTCTACCCGTACGCCAGCGAGGCCGAGGCCCTCGCCGACGTGCTCGACCTCTCCCGGGGCATGGCGTACAAGAACGCCCTGGCCAACCTGGACCTCGGTGGCGGCAAGGCGGTCATCTGGGGCGACCCGGAGCAGATCAAGAGCGAGGCGCTGCTGCGCGCCTACGGCCGCTTCGTGGAGTCGCTGAACGGCCGCTACTACACCGCCTGCGACGTCGGCACCTACGTCGCCGACATGGACGTCATCGCGCGCGAGACCCGCTACGTCACCGGCCGCAGCGTGGAGCACGGCGGCGCCGGCGACTCGTCGATCCTCACCGCCTGGGGCGTCTTCCAGGGCATGCGGGCCGCCGCCGAGCACGTCTGGGGCAGCCCGACGCTCGCCGGCCGGCGGGTCGGCGTGGCCGGCCTGGGCAAGGTCGGCAAGTACCTCACCGCGCACCTGCTGGAAGACGGCGCCGAGGTCGTGGCGACCGACGTCAACCCGCGCGCCCGGGAGTGGGTGCGCACCACCCACCCGCAGGTCACCCTGGTCGACGACACCGCCGCGCTCGTCGCGTCCGACATCGACGTGTACGCCCCGTGCGCGCTGGGCGGCGCGCTGGACGACGAGACCGTGCCGGTGCTGCGGGCGAAGGTGGTCACCGGCGCGGCGAACAACCAGCTCGCCCACCCGGGCATCGAGAAGGTCCTCGCCGACCGGGGCATCCTCTACACCCCGGACTACGTGGTGAACGCCGGTGGCGTTATCCAGGTCGCCGACGAGATCGAGGGCTTCAACTTCGACCGGGCCAAGCTGCGCGCCACCCGGATCTTCGACACCACCCGGGAGATCCTGCGGCTCGCCGACGACGAGGGCGTCCCGCCGGCGGTCGCCGCGGACCGGCTCGCCGAGCGGCGGATGGCCGAGGTCGGCCGCCTGCGCACGATCCACCTGCGCTGAACGTCACCCCGGGGGCGGGCCGCCGGCTCCGCCCCCGGGCACACGTCGGACCAGGCCCGACGTTAAGCTGATTCTCGGGATGATTCGTCCGGTTTGCCCGCTGTCACGGCCGGCACCGGCCGACGCCCCTTACCCGGTACACTTTGTGACGGCCGGAACACTGCGACGCGCAGGGCCGGTCGACGGTGACCCGAGGTGCCGAACAGTGGCATCCCCATGTACCGTAAGAGCCACGAGAGATGCCTGACGTCATCGGGGCCCGCCTTCGGGCTGCCCCGCATTCTGTGCGAGGGGGTCGAGCCATGGGGCGCGGCCGTGCTAAGGCCAAGCAGACGAAGGTGGCCCGGGAGTTGAAGTACCACTCCCCGAACACCGACCTAACCGCCTTGCAGCGCGAGCTGGCGGGTAGTGGTAAGTCTGAGCACAACTTCGACGACGACTACAAAGAGTATGTCGACGACGATGACGAGGACCACGCGGACGACGACCCGGACACCTGGGCTCGTCCGACCCGCTGACCTCCCATCACATCTGAGCACGCGGCAACCTCCGCGTGCTCACGCATGTGCTCTGCCGAGCCGGCGTTCGACCGACGATCAAGGACCTGCCGCACCAGCAGGTCCTTGATCGCGGAACCGTTCCCTCAGCGCGGTCGGTTGTTCCAGTTGTAGAACGTCGGGATGTTCTCGAAGTGGTTCCACGCGCACACCGCGCTGGCGCCGTCGCCCCCCGACACCTCCGCCCGCAGCAGCCGCGCCGCCTCGGCCTCGTGGAGGAGCGCGGTCAGCCCCGCGGCCGCGTCCCGCACCCGGTCGGCGACCACGTCCCGGTCGGTGTCACTGGTGATCTCGGGCATGCTCCAACACTCCCTCCAATAGGCGGATCTTGCTGTTGCGGCAGTGCTCGGTCTCCGTGCCGTCGAACCGGCCCAGCTCGAAGTAGCGGTTGGCGGCGTGACCACCACCGCAGAACCCGAAGTAGGCGCAGGACGACCGGCACGCCTCCACACCGCTGAGGAACTCACCGACCCAGGGTGTCCGCCCGGCGTCGGCGAGGATCTCGCTCAACGGGGTGGTCAGCACGTTCCCGCTGCCGAAGTCGCCGTACCGCGGGTCGGTGAAGCCGGCCAGCTCGGGGGAGAGCACCACCACCGAACCGTCGTGGCCGACCGTCGGGATCGGGTCGAGCTGGCGGGGCAGCAGATCGTCGGCGGTACCGGCCAGGACCGCGCCCGCGTACCGCAGCGACCACTCCACCTCGCGCAGGTGGATCCGGGGATCCCGACGCCAGGCCGCGACCAGCTCGGCCCAGAAGCCGGTGACGTCGGCCGCGTCCCGGGCGTTCGTCCGGGTGTTGACGCCCTCGGTCTCCTCGATGTTGACGCCCAGCACCTCGCAGCCCAGGTCGAGGAAGTAGTCGTACAGCTCGGTCGCCAGCCCCGGCTCCGGCCGGGAGACCACCGCCAGCGCCGAGAACGGCAGCCCGTGCCGGCGCAGCGCCGCCACCCCGGCCACGATCCGGTCGTACGCCGGACGCCCGCCCCGGGTGACCCGCTCGGCGTTGCGGGCCCGCGGACCGTCGACGCTCACGCTCACCCGAACCCGGTGCTCGGCGAAGAACGCGCACCAGGCGTCGTCGACGAGCGTGGCGTTGGTCTGCACGTGGTGCTCGACGTCCGGCCCGAACGGGGCCAGCAGCGCGGCCAGGTGCTCGCGACCGGCCGCGAGCGGCTCCCCGCCGTGCCAGACCACGGAGAAGCGCCCCCCGGCCGACCAGGGGTTCACCGACGCCGCCACCGCCTCGGCCACCGCCACCGGCATCCGCCGGTCCGCCGCGCGCAGCGGCAGATAGCAGTAGGCGCAGTCGAGGTTGCAGAGCGTGGTCGGCTGCATGACCACGTACGAGGGGACGGCGGCGATGCCCCGCATCCCCCCGGGCGTGCGCGCAGCCATCGACCCCTCCCCCGCGTGCCTGGAAACCGAACCTTCAGGCTAGGCGGCGGCGGCCGCTCGGGTGAACCCCCGATCAGGTGCCCGGCTGATCAGCGGAGCGTGATCATCCGCGGGTGTGCTGGCCGACCATCTGCACGTTGCCGGAGCCCTCGATGATCTCGCCGGCCTGCCAGGCCTCGACGCCACGGCCGGTCAGGGTGGCCAGGGCGCGGTCGGCGTCCTCGGCGGAGACGATCGCGAACATGCCGACGCCCATGTTGAACGTCGCTTCCATCTCCGGGTCCTCGATCCGGCCCTTGGACTGGATCAGGTCGAAGATCGGCTGCGGCTTCCAGGTGGAACGGTTGACCACGGCGTCGACGTGCTCCGGCAGGACCCGGACCAGGTTGCCCGGGATGCCGCCGCCGGTGACGTGGGCCAGGGCCCGCACCTCGGCCTCGGCGATCAGCTTGAGGCAGTCCTGCGCGTAGATCTTGGTCGGGGTGAGCAGCTCCTCGCCCAGCGTGCGCTGGCGGCCGAAGTCCTCGATCACGACGTCCAGCCGCATCCGGCCGGCGCCCAGCAGCACGTGCCGGACCAGCGAGTAGCCGTTGGAGTGCAGGCCGGAGGAGCGCATGGCGATCACCACGTCGCCCACCTCGACCCGCTCCGGGCTGAGGATCTCGCTCTCCTCCACCACGCCCACGCCGGTGGCCGAGATGTCGTACTCGTCCGGGCGCAGCACGCCGGGGTGCTCGGCGGTCTCGCCGCCCAGCAGCGCGCAGCCGGCGTACCGGCAGCCGTCCGCGATGCCGGCGCCGATCTCGGCGACCTTGTCCGGCACGACCTCGCCGGTGGCGATGTAGTCGAGCAGGAACAGCGGCTCCGCGCCGCACGCGACCAGGTCGTCGACGACCATGGCGACCAGGTCGATGCCGACCGTGTCGTGGATGTCGAGCTGCTGGGCGATCACCAGCTTGGTGCCCACGCCGTCGGTCGAGGAGGCGAGGATCGGGTTCTTGTATTTCTTGGTGTCCAGCCGGAACAGCCCGGCGAAGCCACCGAGGTCACCCATGACCTCCGGGCGCCGGGTCTCCCTGACCTTGGACTTGAGCAGCTCGACCGCGCGGTCGCCCGCCTCGATCGACACCCCGGCGTCGGCGTACGAGACCGAGCGTTTGCGCTGCGTCCGGCCGGATCCCGCCGTCCAGGGCTGGCGGTCGCCGCCGGCGCCCGTCGGGCTGGATCCTGCGCCGCTGCGCTCGGACACGTGCGTCACGGTTCTCCCCTTTGTGGTTCCCGCGGGACCGGAGCGGCCGGACCCGCGTCGGTGGTGCTACGGGTGGTGGGTCGGTGTGGCGACGAGCGGGACGGTGGGCTCGGCCGCCTCGGCGGCGACCCGGCGGCCCACTCCCTCGAGCACGTGCTTGCCGATCAGGTTCCCGGCCGGCAGTTCGATCGGGTACTCCCCATCGAAGCACGCCCGGCAGAGCCGCGTCTTCGGCTGCTCGGTCGCGGCGATGAGACCGGGCAGGGACACGTAACCCAGCGTGTCGGCGCCGATCGAGCGCCGGATGCCCTCGTTGTCCAGCCCGTTGGCCAGCAGTTCGGCCCGGGTGGCGAAGTCGATGCCGTAGAAACAGGGCCAGCTCACCGGCGGCGACGAGATCCGGACGTGGACCTCCAGCGCCCCCGCCTCGCGCAGCAGCCGGACGATCGCCCGCTGCGTGGTGCCCCGGACGATCGAGTCGTCCACCACCACCAGCCGCTTGCCGCGCACGTTCTGCCGCAGCGGGTTCAGCTTGAGCCGCACGCCGAGCGCGCGCAGCGTCTGCGACGGCTGGATGAAGGTGCGTCCCACGTACGGGTTCTTCATCAGGCCCTGGCCGTAGGTGATGCCCGACTCCTCGGCGTAGCCGATGGCGGCCGGCGTGCCGGACTCCGGCACCGGGATCACCAGGTCGGCCTCGACCGGGTGCTCCTTGGCGAGCTGCCGGCCGATCTGCACCCGGGCGGCGTGCACGTTGCGGCCGGCGATGGTGGCGTCCGGCCGGGCGATGTACACGTACTCGAAGAGGCAGCCCTTGGGCTCCGGCGCGGCGAACCGGCTGGAGCGCAGCCCGTTCTCGTCGATGGCGATCAGCTCGCCCGGCTCCACCTCGCGCACCACGCTCGCGCCCACGATGTCCAGCGCGGCGGTCTCGCTCGCCACCACCCAGCCGCGCTCCAGCCGGCCGAGCACCAGCGGGCGCACGCCGTGCGCGTCGCGGGCCGCGTAGAGCGTCGTCTCGTCCATGAAGACGAAGCTGAACGCGCCCCGCAGCTGCGGCAGCACCTCCATCGCGGCCGCCTCGACCGACATGTCGGGCCGGCTGGCCAGCAGCATGGTGACGAGCGAGGTGTCGTTGGTCGAGCCGTCGGAGTCGACGCCCCGGGCGGACACCTCGCGCCGTAGCTCGGCGGTGTTGACCAGGTTGCCGTTGTGGGCCAGCGCGATCGTCGTGCCGGCGGTGGTGGCCCGGATGGTCGGCTGGGCGTTCTCCCAGGTCGAGCCGCCGGTGGTCGAGTAGCGCGCGTGCCCGATGGCGACGTGCCCGCGCAGGCTGGCCAGGGTCGGCTCGTCGAACACCTGGGCGACCAGGCCGAGGTCCTTGTAGACCACCACGCCCGAGCCGTCGCTGACCGCGATGCCCGCGGCCTCCTGACCCCGGTGCTGGAGGGCGTAGAGCCCGAAGTAGGTGAGGTTGGCGACCTCTTCCCCCGGCGCCCAGACGCCGAAGACGCCGCACGCGTCCTGGGGGCCGGGTCGTTGGGGGTCAAGGTCGTGGCTCAGCCGGCCATCGCCTCGGGGCACCTGCCGCTCCCTCGTGCTGGGGGTCTGGACTGGCCTGGCGGAGTCGGGGGGCAGCTCCGCACCGTGGGCCGGGACCGTCGTCGGGCACCAGTGTACGCGAACAGGAGTCGACACCGACAGTCACGAACCGCGCCCCGAGCGTCACACCGGCGGGCCACGTCGGCCCGGCTAAATCGGGAGGTACGCGGAGAGGTCGGCCCGGATGCCGGAGACGCGGACGCGACCCTCGGTGACCGCCGCCGCCCAGTCGAGCCGTCCGGTCGCCACCGCCAGCCAGGTCGCCGGGTCCATCTCCACCACGTTCGGCGGGGTGCCGCGGGTGTGTCGCGGACCCGGTACGCACTGCACCGCGCCGTAGGGTGGGACACGCACCTCCACCGATCGGCCGGGGGCACGCTCCGCAAGGGCGGCCAAGAGCGTCCGGACCGCCTCCCGGAGCACCGGCCGTTCGGGCGTACGCCCCTCGTCGAGCGCCGTCAGGGCGGCGAGCACCGCGTCGGAATAAGCGTGCGGAGAGGACACGACGGGACGATACGACCCGGCAGAAGGCCGCACGACGCCGGCCCTGGGTAGAGATGATCCGGTCAGACAAGGCATAGTTGCCGACGGCGTAATTCGTACCGTGAGTGATCAACCCGGCCGGAGCGGCCGGCGGGGCGATCAGACCCGGAAGGCGGTGGACGTGTCAACACACCGACGTGCCTGGAAGCATCGGGCCGGTGTGGTCGTAGCGCTGGTCTTCGGCGCCCTGCTCACCGTCCCCGCCACACCCGCCCTGGCGGCGAGCGTCAGCGTCTCGCCCGGGTCGGTCACGGTCAACGCCGGCAGCGACACGACGGTCAGCGTCCAGGTCACGCCGGAGGGCGAGGACCAGAGTGCCCAGATCAGCCTGACCGGCCTGCCGTCCGGCGTCAGTTGCGCCTCCGGGTGCGGCCAGGTCAACTTCGCTCCCGGCAACCCCCGGCCGAAGATCCAGCTCCTCACCATCCGCGCCAACGACAGCGCGCCGGACGCCAACGCCTCCGTCACGGTGCAGGTGCAGCCGGACAAGTCGGACCCGGCCACCGGCAACTTCCAGCTGGCGGTCAAGGCCAAGGCCGCACCCCCGCAGCAGCCGCAGACCGTGAAGACGGTCTCCGGCAAGGTGGTCAACTCCGACGGGGAGCCGATCTCCGGCGCGCTCGTCATGCTGCGCGACAGCTCCGGCAACGCGCGCCAGACGACCACGAACGGCAGCGGCAACTTCAGCTTCAGCGGCTCGTCCTCGAACCCGATCCTGCCGGGCCGACTCGACCTCGGCGCGTCCATCCAGGGTGCCGAGCCGAGTGCCAAGTCGATCAACGCGTCCGCCGGCCAGTCCGTGACCGGCCTCCGGCTCGGCATCGCGGTCAAGCCGTCGGCGAGCCCGAGCGTCACCCCGTCGGCGAGCGAGTCGGCCCTCCCGTCCGAGGAGCCGACCGAGGACGAGGTCACCGACACGCCGGCCACCGAGGCGCCGGCCGCCCAGCCGCCGGCACCCGAGGATTCCGGCGGCTTCAGCTCCTGGCTGTTGATCCTGCTCGGCGGCCTGTTCGTGGCCGTCGGCGTGGGCACCATCGTGCTGCTCTACATGCGGCGCAAGAACGAGGGCGACGACGGTGACGGCGACGGTCCGGGTGGCCCGGCCGGTCCGGGTGGCCCGGGTGGAGCCGCCATGGCGGGCGCGGTGCCCGCGGCCCGGGGCGCCTACCGGGGCGCGGACGACCAGACCCGCGTGGTCAACGGCATGGGCGCCGGCCCCGCGCCGACCGCGGTCGGCGGTGCCGCGCTCAGCGACGCGCCGACCATGCTCCAGCGGCCGGTCGTGGACGACGTCCCGCCGGACCCCTACGGCGCACCGCCCGGACCCGCGTACGGCGTCGGTTCGGGCCAGGGTGGTTACGGCTACGGCGACGACGCGCCCGGGCCCGGCGGTTACGGTGCGGCCGGTGGCTACGGCAACGCGCCCTCCTCGGGCGGCGGCTACGGCAACGGCCCGTCCTCGGGTGCCGGCTACGCCGCCGGTGCCGGCGGGTACGCCCCGGCCCAGGGCGGCGGGTACGGCAACGAGCGTTTCGACGAGCCCACCGGCCGCTACACCGGCGACAGCACCCAGTACGCGCCACCCAGCCGATCCCGGCGTTCTCCGACTCCGAGCGCACCCAGCCGACCGCGCCGCGCCAGCCGACGGCCGAGCAGGCCGCCGACAGCGAGGCCACCATGGTCATCCCGGCGGCGGACGTGGACAAGTTCCGCCGCTGACCGGACGTGGCACGAAACCGGGGCGGGATCCGACAGCGGATCCCGCCCCGGTCCGCGTCCCGGGCTGGACAGGGCCTCCGCCGCCGGTCAGCCTTGAGCCGTGCGACTGTCGGTGGGATCGGGCTGGTCGATCCGGCTGCCGGGGGCGTGGAGTCGGAGGCCCGCCGAAGGTGGCGGCACGGACCTGCGCGCCCCGGGCCGCTCGGTGCTGATCCAGCCGGGTGCCGAATGGCGGTGTGCGGACAGCGTGGACATCATCGCCGAGTTGGACGCGGAGCTTCCTCCCCACCCCGCGGGCAGGGTGGGCGAGGCGGGCCGCGACGGAATCGGTCATCGGGCCGCCTGGATCTACCGCGACGAGACCGGGCTCGCCCTCCACGGGTTCACGTTCGTCGACGGGAGCTACCTGGAGACGGTCTTCCGTGCGGTCGACGCGGCCGACCCGGCGTGGGCCTTCGAGGCCTGGCGCTCGGTGGCGCGGTCCGACCCCGGGTGCGGCTGACCGGACCGGCGAGCCGAGGGGCCACCGGCGCGCGACGTCGCGGTTAGGATCGTTCGCATGACCTGGCGATGTTGATCCCCTCCTGAGCGACGAGGCCGCGGGCCACCGCGGGCGCCGTGCACTGCGACCGGTGTCCGTCACGTCCCGTGGGAAGGCCTCATGCTCGTCGCACCTGCCCGCGTGCCCGCGACCCGTCGCCTGGCGGCGACGCTCTACGGCTACGCGTTCCTCACCGACCTCGTCCTGCTCTACCCGCTCTACGTGCTGCTCTTCGCCGACACCGGGCTGTCGGTCGGGCAGATCTCGACGCTGTTCGTCCTCTGGGCGGTCGCCGGCATCGTGCTGGAGGTGCCGTCGGGGGCCCTGGCCGACGCGCTGTCCCGCCGGCTGCTGCTCTGCCTGGCGCCGCTGCTCACCGCCGCCGGCTTCGCGCTCTGGGTGCTGCTGCCGTCCTACCCGGCGTTCGCCGTCGGGTTCCTGCTCTGGGGCGCCGGCGGCGCGTTGCGCTCCGGCGCGCTGGAGGCGCTCGTCTACACCGAGCTGGACCGCCTCGGCGCGGCCGACCGCTACGCCCGGCTGATCGGTCGCACCCGCACCACCGAGGTGCTCGGCGCGGTCGGGTCGGGGGTGCTCGCCGGGCCCGTGTTCGCGGTCGGCGGTTACCTCGCCGTCGGCGCGGCCAGCGTGGCGACCTGCCTGCTCGCGGCCGCCGTCGCGACCCGCTTCCCGGAACACCGTCCACCGGCGGCCACCACGACGGCGGGCCCGTCACCGGCCGGCTCGTCGGGCCCGGAACGGGTCAGACGGCGAAGCAGTTCGGCCGGATCTGCGCGCCGGCCAACGTCTGGC
>NZ_CADEAU010000069.1 GCF_902825405.1 Micromonospora maritima
CCGCGGCCGCCCCGACCCGGAACCCGGCGCGGGCGCTCAGCCCGAGGATGAGGATCGCGATCGCGCCGACCGGGATCGCGACGCCGTAGCCGGCGACCAGCCCGGCGAGGAACGCCCCGGTCACGACGGTGGGCGTGGGATCGCGGCGGCCGGCGGCACGGCCCGCTGTCGGCGCGCGGCGGTGGCCGCACGGACAGGAGCCTGCTTCGGGTACGCCTCGATCACCCGCTCATCGTGCAACCCGCTCTCCCACCCCGCCAGCCGATTTTCCACCGTGTCCGCCCGGCTCGCGGCCGGACCATCGGCGTCGCCCAGGGCCGCTCCGCGTGACGTGGACCGGGCTGCGCCGCTCCGGTCGGACTCGCGCACCAGGCTGGCCGAGTCGGACCAGGTCGGAGATCTTGGTACGGAAGGGCCTCTATGAGGGCCGTTTCCCACCAAGATCTCACTGACAGCCGAGGCCGATGAGGGACCGACGGAGCCGGAGCGCCACAGGGGCGGAAGGGACAGCACACGGGTGGGACGGTGCGGAAGCCCGCGGGGCCGGTCGGCGGACCTGGGGTGGGCGGACCGGCGGCGTCGTCGGGCGCGTCGGGATCCCGCGAGCGGAGGGGCGACAACGAGCCGGGCGCGTCACCCCGGGAAGGGTGACGCGCCCGCAACGGTGACCGAGGAACGGTCAGACGTTGAAGCCGAGGGAGCGAAGCTGGTCGCGCCCCTCATCGGTGATCTTGTCGGGGCCCCACGGCGGCAGCCACACCCAGTTGATCCGGATGTCGTTGACCAGGCCGCCGCCGGGGCCGGTGGTCAGCGCCTGCCGGGCCTGGTCCTCGATCACGTCGGTCAGCGGGCAGGCCGCCGAGGTCAGCGTCATGTCCAGGGTGGCGACGTTCTCGTCGTCCACGTGCACGCCGTACACCAGACCCAGGTCGACCACGTTGATGCCCAGCTCGGGGTCGACGACGTCCTTCATCGCCTCCTCGATGTCCCCGATGGCGGCCTTGCCGCCGGCCGGCGCCGCCGCACCCGCGGCCGCGCCGTCCGCGACAGTCCCGTCGACAGCCGCGCCCCCGGCAACCGTGCCGTCGGTCGCCACCGCACCGGTCTCCGAGGTCATGTTCTCGTCGCTCATGCCTTCACCTCCGGGCTCACGCCCACCCCGGCGCGTGCCGCGGCGTCCTTGAACGCCATCCACGACAACAGCGCGCACTTCACCCGGGCCGGGTAGCGCGCGACACCCGCGAACGCCACCCCGTCTCCGAGCACGTCCTCGTCCGGCGTGACCTGGCCCCGCCCGGACATCAACTCCACGAACGCCTCGTGCACCACGGCGGCGTCGCTCGCGGCCCTGCCGCGCAGCAGCTCGTGCAGGATGCTCGCCGACGCCTGGCTGATCGAGCAGCCCATCCCGTCGTACGAGATGTCGGTGAACACGCTGCCGTCGGTCGCCACCCGCACGGTGATCTCGTCGCCGCAGGTCGGGTTGACGTGGTGCGCCTCGCCGACCCGGGCCGCCGGGTCCGTGGCGTCCCGCAGGCCGCGGCCCTGCGGGTGCTTGTAGTGGTCCAGGATGATCTCCTGGTACAGCGACTCCAACTGCATCACTCGAACACCTTCCGCACCTGCTCCAGACCCGCCACCAGGGCGTCGATCTCCGCCGTGGTGGTGTAGAGGTAGAACGACGCCCGGGTCATGGCCGGCACCCCGAAGCGGGTGCACACCGGCTTGGCGCAGTGGTGTCCCACCCGCACCTGCACGCCGAGCGAGTCGAGCACCTGCCCGACGTCGTGCGGGTGCACGTCACCGAGGGCGAACGAGATCGTCCCGCCCCGCCCCACCGGCACGGTCGGGCCGAAGATCCGCAGCCCGGGCACGGTGGCGAGGGCGTCCAACGCGTACGCCGTCAGCTCCTTCTCGTGCCACTGGATCGCCGGCATGCCGATCGCGGTGAGGTAGTCCACCGCCGCGCCCAGCGCGACCGCCTCGGCGATCGGTGGGGTGCCCGCCTCGAACCGGGCCGGCGGCGCGGCGAACGTCGAGCCCGCCATCGTCACCGTCTCGATCATCGAGCCGCCGCCCATGAACGGGGGCATCGCGGCGAGCAGCTCGCCCCGGCCCCAGAGCACGCCGATGCCGGTCGGGCCGCACATCTTGTGGCCGGTGAAGACGATGAAGTCGGCGTCGGCGTCGACCACGTCCATCGGCAGGTGCGGCACCGACTGCGAGCAGTCGAGCAGCAGCAGCGCGCCGACCTCGCGGACCCGCGCGGTGATCCGCGAGGTGGCGTTGACGGTGCCGAGGATGTTCGACATGTGCACCAGCGAGACGATCTTCGTCCGTTCGGTGACCAGGTCGTCCAGGCCGGACTCGTCGAGCCGGCCCTGGTCGGTGACCGGGAACCAACGCAGCGTCGCGCCGGTGCGCTCCGCGAGCAGCTGCCACGGGACGATGTTCGAGTGGTGCTCCATCTCGGAGATCACGATCTCGTCGCCGGGGCCCAGCCGGAACCGCGGGTCAGCGTCCGCCCGCAGCGAGGCGTTCGAGAACGCGTACGCCACGAGGTTGATCGCCTCGGTGGAGTTCTTGGTGAACACCACCTCGTCCACGCTCGGCGCGTTGACGAACGCGGCGATCTTCGCCCGCGCGCCCTCGTACGCCTCGGTCGCCTCGGTGCCCAGGGTGTGCACCGAGCGCGACACGTTGGCGTTGTGCAGCGCGTAGTGCTCGGCGAGCACGTCGAGCACCTGCCGCGGCTTGTGCGAGGTGTTCGCGCTGTCCAGGTAGACAAGCGGGTGGCCGTTGACCTCCCGGTCGAGGATCGGGAAGTCGGCCCGCACCTTCGCCACGTCGAAGCGCGGCACGTCGTCGTACTGCGGCATGCCCGCCGGGATGGCCATCGAGGTCATGTCGAGTCTCAGGCCCGCGCCGAGCCGGCCCCGGCGACGTACCGCTCGTAGCCCTCTTCCTCCAGCTTGTCGGCCAGCTCGCGGCCGCCCTGCTCGACGATCCGGCCGGCGACGAAGACGTGCACGAAGTCCGGCTTGATGTAGCGCAGGATCCGGGTGTAGTGGGTGATCAGCAGCATGCCGGTGTCGCCGTTCTCGCGGACCCGGTTCACGCCCTCGCTGACCACGCGCAGCGCGTCCACGTCGAGGCCGGAGTCGGTCTCGTCCAGAATGGCGATCTTCGGCTTGAGCAGCTCCAGCTGCACGATCTCGTGCCGCTTCTTCTCGCCGCCGGAGAAGCCCTCGTTGACGTTGCGCTGGGCGAACGCCGGGTCCATCTGGAGCTTCTCCATGGCGCCGCGCAGCTCGCCGGCCCAGGTGCGCAGCTTCGGCGCCTCGCCGTCGATCGCGGTCTTGGCGGTACGCAGGAAGTTGGCCACCGACACGCCGGGGACCTCGACCGGGTACTGCATGGCGAGGAACAGGCCGGCGCGGGCCCGCTCGTCGACGGACATGGAGAGCACGTCCTCGCCGTCGAGGGTGACCTCGCCGCCGGTGATCTCGTACTTCGGGTGGCCGGCGATCGAGTAGGCCAGCGTCGACTTGCCGGAGCCGTTCGGGCCCATGATGGCGTGCGTCTCGCCGGAGCGCACGGTCAGGTCGACCCCGTGCAGGATCGGCTTGAGCTCACCCTCGGGCAGCTTGACCGACACCTTCAGGTCGCGGATCTCCAGGGTGCTCATCGGGTCACTCCATTGCTCGGCGTCATGCTGACGTAGATCTCGCCGTCGCGGACTTCGACGGGGTAGACGGGTACGGGTTCGGTCGCGGGCAGCCCGGTGGGCTCACCGGTACGCAGGTCGAAACGGGATCCGTGCAGCCAGCATTCCAGCGTGCAGCCCTCGACCTCGCCCTCGGAGAGCGCGACGGCGGCGTGCGAGCACTCGTCGCGCACGGCGTAGAACACGTCGTCCTCGCCGTGCACGACCGCGATCTGCACGCCGTCCACGTCGGCGCTGACCGCGGTGCCCTTCGGCACGTCCTCGGTCGAACAGATCTTGATCATCTCAGGCGCCGGCCTTGGTGAGGCGGGCCTCGATCGCGTCGCCGAGCCGGTCGCGCAGGTCCTCGACCGGGATCTTGTTGATCATCTCGGCGAAGAAGCCGCGCACCACCAGGCGGCGGGCCTCGGCCTCCGGAATGCCCCGGGCCATCAGGTAGAACAGCTGCTCGTCGTCGAACCGCCCGGTCGCGCTGGCGTGCCCGGCGCCGGCGATCTCGCCGGTCTCGATCTCCAGGTTGGGCACGGAGTCGGCCCGGGCGCCGTCGGTGAGCAGCAGGTTCCGGTTGATCTCGTACGTGTCGGTGCCGGTCGCCTCGGCCCGGATCAGCACGTCGCCCACCCAGACGGTGTGCGCGTCCTCGCCCTGCAGCGCGCCGCGGTAGCCGACGTTGCTGCGGCAGTCCGGCACCGTGTGGTCGACCAGCTGCCGGTGCTCCAGGTGCTGGCCCGAGTCGGCGAAGTAGAGGCCGTACAGCTCGGCCTCGCCGCCGCGCTGCGTGTACTCCACCGAGGTGTACTGCCGGACCAGGTCGCCGCCGAGGCTGACCTGCACGTGCACGATCTTGGCGTCGCGACCCAGCTTGACCTTGAGGTGCTGGGCCTGGACCGCGTCGTCGGCCCAGTCGGCGACCGTGACCAGGGTCAGCTTCGCCCCGTCCGCCACGCTCACCTCGACGTTGTCGGCGAGCGTGGCCGAACCGACCTGCTCCACCACCACGGTCACCTCGGCGAAGCGGCCCACCTCGACGAACGTGTGGCCGAACGCGAGCGCCTCGGCGGTCTCGCCGACCACCCGCAGCCGCACCGGCTCCGCCACCACGGCGTCCCGGGCGACCTGCACCAGCAGCGCCCCGTCGGCCCCGCCGTACGCCAGCGCGCTGACCCGGTCGAACGGGGTGAGCACGCTGCCCACCCGCGGGTCGTCCCGGCCGATCCGGTCGACGGTGACGCCCTCGGGCAGGTCGCCGTGCTCGTGCCGGACCGTGCCGGTGGCGACCTGGGCCGACGAGGCCAGACCGCGCAGCCGCTTGAGCGGGGTGAAGCGCCACTCCTCCTCCAGGCCGGTCAGGGCCGGGAAGTCGGCGACGTCGTACGAGCGGAGCGCCTGCGACTTGGTCGTGGGCGGCGCGGAAGCCTGGGTAGTCATCTCTTCCTTGGTCTGTTCTGCGACGACGGTGTCAGTGGATGCGGGGGGCCGCGGTCAGCCGACCGCGCCCTCCATCTGCAGCTCGATCAGGCGGTTGAGCTCCAGCGCGTACTCCATCGGGAGCTCCTTGGCGATCGGCTCGATGAAGCCGCGCACGATCATCGCCATCGCCTCGTCCTCGCTCAGGCCCCGGCTCATCAGGTAGAAGAGCTGGTCGTCGCTGACCTTGGAGACGGTCGCCTCGTGCCCCATCGACACGTCGTCCTCGCGGATGTCGACGTACGGGTAGGTGTCGGAGCGGGAGATGGTGTCGACCAGGAGCGCGTCGCACTTGACGGTGCTCTTGCTGCTGGTCGAACCCTCCAGCACCTGCACCAGGCCGCGGTAGGAGGTGCGGCCGCCGCCGCGGGCGATCGACTTCGACACGATGGTCGAGGAGGTGTGCGGCGCGGCGTGCACCATCTTGGCGCCGGCGTCCTGGTGCTGGCCCTCACCGGCCATGGCCACCGAGAGCACCTCGCCCTTGGCGTGCTCGCCGGTCATGTAGACCGCCGGGTACTTCATGGTCACCTTGGAGCCGATGTTGCCGTCGACCCACTCCATGGTCGCGCCCTCGTGGCAGACGGCACGCTTGGTGACCAGGTTGTAGACGTTGTTCGACCAGTTCTGGATGGTCGTGTAGCGGCAGCGCGCGTTCTTCTTCACGATGATCTCCACGACCGCGCTGTGCAGCGAGTCGGAGGAGTAGAGCGGCGCGGTGCAACCCTCGACGTAGTGCACGTAGGCGCCCTCGTCGACGATGATCAGCGTCCGCTCGAACTGGCCCATGTTCTCCGTGTTGATCCGGAAGTAGGCCTGCAGCGGGATCTCCACGTGCACGCCCTTCGGCACGTAGATGAACGAGCCACCGGACCAGACGGAGGTGTTCAGCGCGGCGAACTTGTTGTCGCCGACCGGGATGACCGTGCCGAAGTACTCCTTGAAGATGTCCTCGTGCTCGCGCAGCGCGGTGTCGGTGTCGAGGAAGACGACACCCTGCTCCTCGAGGTCCTCACGGATCTTGTGGTAGACCACCTCGGACTCGTACTGCGCCGCGACGCCGGCGACCAGCCGCTGCTTCTCCGCCTCCGGGATGCCCAGCCGGTCGTAGGTGTTCTTGATGTCCTCCGGCAGGTCCTCCCAGCTGGTGGCCTGCTTCTCGGTGGACCGGACGAAGTACTTGATGTTGTCGAAGTCGATCCCGGTGAGGTCGGCGCCCCAGGCCGGCATCGGCTTGCGGTCGAACAGCCGCAGGCCCTTCAGCCGCAGGTCGAGCATCCAGGCCGGCTCGTTCTTCTTGGCCGAGATGTCCCGGACCACCGCCTCGTTGAGGCCGCGCTGGGCGGCCGCCCCGGCGACGTCGGGGTCGGCCCAGCCGTACTCGTAGCGACCGAGGGCAGCGAGCTGCTCCTCCTGGGTCAGGGGCTGAACGATCTGCTCGGTCATCTATCTGTCCTCACAGTGGTGACGGTGGAACCGGACTGGGCGGGGATGTGCGTGGTACACACGCCGTCGCCGTGCGCGATGGTGGCCAGGCGCTGCACGTGGGTGCCGACCAGACGGGAGATCACCGCGGTCTCGGCCTCGCACAGCTGGGGAAACTCGGCGGCCACGTGCGCCACCGGGCAGTGGTGCTGACAGAGCTGGCCGCCGGAGGCGATCGTGGACGCGTTCGCAGCGTAGCCCTCGGCGGTGAGCGCCCCGGCGAGCGCCTCGGCCCGCGCGAGCGGGGCGTCGTCGGCGTCCTCCATGGCCGCCCGGCAGCGGGCCTCCAGCGCGGCGACCTGCTCGGCCGCGAACGCCGCGACGGCCTCGGCGCCGCCGGTGCGGGCGATCCACCGCAGCGCCGCGGTGGCCATGTTGTCGTAGTGGTGGGTGCCGCAACGCACCCGGGCCGCCTCGGTCAGCACGAAGACCTTGGCCGGCCGGCCCCGCCCCCGGCTGCCCCGCACGGCCTGCTCACGGGCGACGACGTCGCCGTCGGCGAGCATCGCGTCGAGGTGCCGGCGGATCGCGGCCGGGCTCAGGCCCAGCGCGGATCCGAGCTGCGCGGCAGTGGTGGCGCCCCGCTCCAGCAGGAGCTGGGTGACCCGGTCCCGGGTCGACAGGTCGGCGGACGCCGTCGCGCCGGTGACCGAACCGGTCACCAGCTCTCCGGACAGCGCTGCCGCGTTTTTCACAACGGCAACGTTACGTAATTCGTCGGGGCCCCGCAAACCCGGGGTCCGGTGATTCCGACCACCGGGTCGGCGGAGTCACCCGATCGGGATCAACTACGGTGCGTAGGATTCGCTCCGTGAAGCGTTCCGTCCGGTTCCCGGTCTCCCCCACGCTGCTGCGCCGCCTCGCGTTCGCCTCGATCATCGCGAACGTCGCGATCGTGGTCACCGGCGGGGCCGTCCGGCTCACCGCGTCCGGCCTCGGCTGCCCCACCTGGCCCCGGTGCACCGACGAGTCGTACACCACCACGTCGGAGATGGGCGTGCACGGGGTGATCGAGTTCGGCAACCGGCTGCTCACGTTCGCGGTCGGGATCATCGCGCTGGCCGTGGTGCTGGCCGTGCTGGCCCAGGTCCCCCGTCGTCGCGGACTGCTGCCGCTGGCGGTCGGTGTGCTGTTCGGCATCCCCGCCCAGGCGGTAGTCGGCGGGATCACCGTGCTCACCAACCTCAACCCCTGGGTGGTCGGGCTGCACTTCCTCGCCTCGATGGTGGTGATCGCCGCCGCGTACGCGCTCTGGCGGCGCACCGCCGAGCCGGACGGGCCGGTCGTGCCGACCGTGCCGGCGCCGCTGCGCACCCTCGCCCGGATCACCACGCTGGTGAGCGCCTCGGTGCTGGTGGTCGGCACCTGGGTGACCGGCAGCGGCCCGCACGCCGGCGACCAGGGCGCGGCCCGCAACGGCCTGGACCCGGAGTCGATCTCCCAGGTGCACGCCGACGGCGTGTTCCTGCTGATCGGCCTCTCGGTGGCGTTGTTCTTCGCGTTCCGCGCGGTCGGCGCGGCGCGCGCCGCGCGGGCCGCCGGCGTGCTCCTCGCGGTCGAGCTGGGTCAGGGCGTGATCGGCTTCGTCCAGTACTTCACCCACCTGCCGGCCGTGCTCGTCGCCGCGCACATGCTCGGTTCCTGCCTGGTGCTGCTGGCCACGCTGGGCGTGCTCTGGGCCACCCGGGAGCGCCGGCCGGCGGTCCCGCCGGCCCCGGCCGCGCCCGCGGTCGATCGGGTGGGCGCCGCGGCCTGACCCGGATCGGGCGTTACCGCCCCGCGGGAGCGGGAAAGCGGTCCGGACCACGGACCGTACGCCCGAGGGGAGCTCCGGTGTCGCGCAAGGGCCTTGCCACGACCACCCCGCAGCGGATGACCCCGGTGGCCGGTGCCCCGCTGTGGTGCGACGCCCGCGAGTTCGGGCTCACCGGCGACGGGGTGACCAACGACCAGCCCGCCCTGGCCGCGCTGGTGGACCGCCTCGGCGCGGGCTACGACGCCGACGGCCGGGCCCGGGTGATCTACTGCCCGCCGGGCCTCTACTCGATCCGCGACGCCGGCACCGTCTGGCGCAGCGGGGTCTCCCTGATCGGCGCCGGCTCGGCGGCCACCCGGTTCCTGCTCAGCAACGAGGGCAACCGCGCCGCCCCGGTACCGCTCGCCTACTGGACCACCGTGCAGCACGGCGCGGACCGGGACCGGCACATCGCCGACTGCACCTTCGCCGACTTCGAGATCGACGGTTCCGGGGTGGCCCAGACCGCGTACGACTACCTGGCCAAGGGCCTCGGGTTGCAGTACGTCGTCCGGGGCGTGTTCCGCAACCTCTACATCCACCACACCGGGGCCACCGGCCTGGGCTGCGACTTCCTCCAGGACACCCTGATCGACGGGGTGGTCGTGGTGGGCTGCGGACGACTGGACAACGGTCAGCAGTGGGGCGGCGCCGGGATCGGCGTCGGCATCGGCGGCTGGGGTGCGGTGGAGCGCCTCACCATCGCCAACTGCACCACGCTCGGCAACGGCACCAACGGGATCTTCCTGGAGCTGCAGAAGGACTACTGGGAGCCGCCCCGGGGGATCCGCATCATCGGCTGCCACAGCCAGGCCAACCGGTTCGGCATCTCGGACTGGGGCGCGGACGGTCTGATCGTCTCCGGCTGCACGATGACCAACAACCTGGAGGCCGGGTTCGACGTCTCGGCCAACGGCACGGCCGGCGTCGCCGGGCGCGGCGGCCTGCTCACCGGCAACGTGATCGACTGCAACGTCGGCGACGGCATCAGCATGGGCAACACCCCCGGCCCGTACGCCGTGCAGGGCAACCGGATCAGCAACAACGGCGGGTACGGCTACCACGAACACGACCTGGGCCACGGCTACCGGGGCGCGGCGGCGGACGTGGTGATCCAGGACAACGACATCCGGGAGAACGCGCTGGACGGGATCCGGATCGACCGGCCGATGCTCGACGCGTCGATCGTGGGCAACCGGATCCGGGACAACGGCCGGCGGTCCGCACCGGCCCACCGGGGCTCCGGCGACGCGGTGCGCTACGGCCCGCGCGAGGTCACCGACGGCGCGGCGGACTGGCCGGTCGGCGGCCACCGGGGCAAGGTCGTCCGGGTCGGCTCCCGGGACGCGGTGGTGGCCGACAATACCGGTGACCGGCTCTCCCTGGCCGAGGTGCGGCCGGACGGCATGACCGGCTGGAACGAGGCGATCCCGGAGCCCGGTGCCGAGTACGAGCTGCCCGACGGGCCGCCGGCGTGCGCCGGGATCACCATCGCCGCCCCGTTCGACTCCGCCACGGTGCGGAACAACCGGATCTGGCACCGGGACGCCGACAGCCAGACCTACGGGCTCTGGGTCACCGAGGCGGGCAGCTGCGTCTCCTGCGCCGTCGAGGACAACGACCTCGCCGGAACGCGGGCCGCCCTGCGACTGGACACCCCACCCATCGGCGGTCGCTGGGACCGCAACCACACCGACCGCGACTGAGCGCCCCGGGCGCGGATCAGGGCCGGCGGGCCAGGTGCGCGACGACCGCCTCGGCGAGCCGGTCCGGAGCGCCCTCGGCGTAGCCGACGAACAGGCTCGGCTCGGTCAGCTCCAACTCCACCAGCACGGGCGTGCCGTCCGGGCCGGGAATGAGGTCGACCCGGGCGTAGAGCAGCCGGTCGGCACCGCCGGGGACGGCGGCCAGCACCTTCTCGGCGACGGCGCGCTGCTCCGCGGTGGCGGTGCGGGAGTCGATCCGCTCCTCCTTGTAGAGCGCGGCCTCGCCGAGGTCGGGGCCGGTCAGCATCGGTCCCTTGCGGATCGCGTGGCTGAACGCGAGGCCGTCGGGGCCGGCGAGGAAGAGCAGCGCCGTCTCCCCGGCGGTGTCCACCGCGTCCAGGTACGGCTGGACCATGGTGACCCGCCCGGCGTCGCCGAGACGCCGCACGTGCGCCGACGCCAGCTCCCGGTGCTCCGGGTCGGTCAGGTCGTACCGCCCGGTGTCCTGGCTGCCCGCGCTGACCGCCGGCTTGATCACGTGCTCGCCGTCGGTGGGCGGCGGCCAGCTCTCCCCCGGCGCGACCCACGTCGTCGGCACGACGGGCGCACCCGCGTCGGACAGCTCGGCCAGGTAGCGCTTGTCGGTGTTCCAGGCGACCACGTCCGCCGGATTGGCCAGGGCCGGCACGGTGCGGGCCCAGGCCACGAACTCGTCCCGGCGCAACGCGTAGTCCCACGGCGAACGGAGGACGACCAGGTCGTAACCGGCCCAGTCCACGGTCGGGTCGTCCCAGACCGCGATCTCGGCGGCGACGCCACGGGCGGCCAGCGGGGCGAGCACGAGCCGGTCGTCCGGGTCGAGGTCGGGCAGCGCGGCGCAGGTGACGAGAGCGACCCGGGGTTTCCCCCGGGTCGACTGGTGGTGTGCGGTCATGCGGTTATGTCAACGGGCCATCGTGCGCCGGGCCATCGACCGCCAGAGGTCGTTGCTCGGACGCATCTGGTCCATCAGCTCACGCTCCCAGGCGTTCTCGACGTCGACCCCGGCCTTGGCGCAGGCCTGGCGCGCGACGTCCGTGCCGTCGGCGAACTGGTCGGCCCACACCCCGTCGGAACCCACGAGGACGATCCGTGCGCCGCGCTTGCCGACGTACTCGATGACCGCCTTCGCGCCGCCGTGCCCGGCGGCGAACGACTTGATGCCCGCGACCAGGCCGTTGGGGGCCTGCTCGGCGGTCTTGTCAGCCGTCAGCGTCGTATCGGAACCATCTGCCATGACGCGAAGCCTAAGCAGAGTTCCACCCGGATGTGCGAGAACGATGAACTGAATGTGATGCCAATTACCCATTGGTTTAAGGAGAACCACAGGTAATTTGACCCCCCTTGTCGGTTATATACGGGCAAAACAGGCGGCCGAGATAGTCACACTCTGTCCCGGTTGGCCCCGTCCGATGGACTCGGAAAAAATTTCTGATGAACCGCCTCACGTGCGGAAACCATCCACCCGGGTCAAAGGCTCCGGACGCGCGGTGATCACGCCGTCGGGTGGCGGGCGGCCTGCCCGCGTCCGGGGTGTGGTCACTCGCGGGGTCGGCGGGTGCGGGTGGGTGTCGCGGGCCGGGCGGCACGTCGGATCCCGCCGAGTCCCCGCCCGGGCCGGAGCGGGCGAAAGATCTTGGTACGGGACGGCCCACACGCGGGCGGTGTCGTACCACGATCTACGAGGGCTCGCGTCGCTGACGCGGTTTCCGGAGGTCGGACCCGCCGTGGGCGAGCGGGGCGGGTGCGGGGCGCCCGGTCAGAGCAGGGCGTCGAGGGCGACGGCGGCGAAGAGGATGGTGAGGTAGGTGGTCGACCAGTGGAACAGCCGCATCGGCTTGACCGCCTCGCCGCGCGTCGCGCGCCGGCAGAGCTTGTGCGCCTCGACCACGAAGATCCCGCCGACCACCAGCGCGGTCACGCCGTAGATCGGGCTCATCCCGAGCGGCCAGACCGCCAGCGAGGAGAGCAGCGTCAGCCAGGAGAACGCGATGATCTCGGCGTTGACCCGCCGGACCGAGGCCACCACCGGCAGCATCGGGATGCCGGCCCGCGCGTAGTCGTCCTTGTACTTGATGGCCAGCGCGTAGAAGTGCGGCATCTGCCAGAAGAAGACCACCGCGAACAGGCCCCAGGCGGCCGGCGACAGCGAGCCGGTGACCGCGGCCCAGCCGATCAGCACCGGCGCGGCCCCGCAGACGCCGCCCCAGAACGTGTTGGCGGCCGTGGTCCGCTTCAACCACAGCGTGTAGACCAGGTCGTAGTAGGCGATCGCGGCGAGCGTCAGGCCGGCGGCCAGCCAGTTGGTGGTCGCCGCCATCAGCGCCACCGAGACCGCCGCCAGCACCAGCCCGAAGGTCAGCGCGCTGCGCGGCGACACGGTGTGCGCGGGCAGCGGCCGGCGCTTGGTCCGCCGCATCAACTGGTCGATGTCCCGGTCGATGTAGCAGTTGAGCACGCTTGCCGCGCCGGCGGCGAGCGAGCCGCCCACCAGCACCACGGCCACCAGCCACAACGACGGCATCCCGCCGTCCGCCAACATCATCGCCGGCACGGTCGTGACCAGCAGCAGCTCGACGATCCGCGGCTTGGTCAGCGCCACGTACGCGGCCACCACGGCCCGTACGTCCCGCCGCCCGGTCGCCGGCGCATCCGCCACCGTGCCCACCGGCGACTGCCCGGCAGGGTTGCTGACGGGGCGCTCGGTGATCATGCTCACGGATTGCCACCTTCCGGCATCGGCGGGGGAGGTCGGTCGGCCCGGACCCGTCCGGGTCCACACACCGCCCCACACACTACGCGTCGTCGTTTTGGCTGCCCCGCAGACCCGGCAACGGTGCGGGCCGTCACACCCGGGGTTGAACGCCCGATCGGGCCGGACCCGTACAGAACAGCATGCCGAGATCCCCGGGCGGACGTTTAGCACCGCTCGATAGGGTCATCAGTGAGGGTTCCGCCCATCTGCCGAGGAGCACAACCATCGTGGCTGCCAACCGACCCGAGCTTCCCGCTCTCAACTGGTCCGACCTCGACCGCAGGGCCGTCGACACGGTCCGCGTGCTGGCCATGGACGCCGTGGAGAAATCCGGCAACGGCCACCCGGGCACGGCGATGAGCCTCGCCCCGGCGGCGTACCTGCTCTTCAACCGGGTCATGCGGCACAACCCGGCCGACCCGAACTGGCCCGGCCGGGACCGGTTCGTGCTCTCCGCCGGGCACTCCAGCCTGACGCTCTACATCCAGCTCTTCCTCTCCGGCTACCCGCTGGCCCTGGACGACCTCAAGGCGCTGCGCCAGTGGGGCTCGCTCACCCCGGGCCACCCGGAGCACGGCCACACCCCGGGCGTGGAGACCACCACCGGCCCGCTCGGCCAGGGCCTCGGCAACGCGGTCGGCATGGCCATGGCGGCGCGCCGCGAGCGGGGCCTGTTCGACCCCGAGCCGGACCGCGCCGACTCGCCGTTCCGGCACGACGTCTGGTGCATCGCCTCCGACGGGGACATCGAGGAGGGAATCACCCACGAGGCCAGTGCGCTCGCCGGCCACCAGCAGCTCGGCAACCTCTGCGTGATCTACGACGACAACGAGATCTCGATCGAGGACGACACCCGGATCGCCAAGAGCGAGGACGTGGCGGCCCGCTACGAGGCGTACGGCTGGCACGTGCAGACCGTCGACTGGCGCACCGGCGACGCCGACCAGGGCGACTACCACGAGGATGTGGAGGCGCTCTACCAGGCGCTGCTGGCCGCCCGCGCGGAGACCGACCGGCCGTCGTTCATCGCGCTGCGCACGATCATCGGCTGGCCCGCGCCGAACAAGAAGAACACCGGCAAGATCCACGGCTCGGCGCTCGGCGCGGACGAGGTCAAGGCCACCAAGGAGATCCTCGGCTTCGACCCGCAGCGCACCTTCGAGGTCGACGAGGAGGTGCTCAAGCACGCCCGTCAGGTGCTGGAGCGCGGCGCGCAGGCGCAGGCCGAGTGGACCACCGGGTTCGACGCCTGGGCGCAGGCCAACCCGGAGCGCAAGGCGCTGTGGGACCGGATGGCCACCCGTACGCTGCCGACCGGCTGGACCGACGCGCTGCCCACCTTCGGCGCGGACGCCAAGGGCGTCGCCACCCGGGCCGCCTCCGGCAAGGTCCTGGAGGCGCTCGCCCCGGTGCTGCCCGAGCTGTGGGGCGGCTCGGCCGACCTGGCCGAGAGCAACAACACCACCATGAAGGGCGAGCCGTCCTTCGTCCCGGCGGCGCACGCCACCAAGGACTTCCCGGGCGACGAGTACGGCCGCACGCTGCACTTCGGCATCCGCGAGCACGCGATGGGCTCGATCCTCAACGGCATCGCGCTGCACGGCGGCACCCGTCCGTACGGCGGCACGTTCCTGGTGTTCAGCGACTACATGCGCCCGGCGGTGCGGCTGGCCGCGCTGATGAAGCTGCCGGTGACCTACGTCTGGACGCACGACTCGATCGGCCTCGGCGAGGACGGCCCCACGCACCAGCCGATCGAGCACCTGACCGCGCTGCGGGCCATCCCCGGCCTGGACGTGGTCCGCCCGGCCGACGCCAACGAGACCGCCTGGGCGTGGCGGCAGGCGCTGGAGCACACCGACCGGCCGACCGCGCTGGCGCTCAGCCGGCAGGCGCTGCCGACCATCGACCGCACCGAGTTCGGCTCCGCCGAGGGCACCGTCAAGGGCGGCTACGTGCTGGCCGAGGCGTCCACCGGCAAGCCGCAGGTGATCCTCGTCGGCACCGGCTCCGAGGTGCAGCTCTGCCTCACCGCCCGGGAGCGGCTGGAGGCCGACGGCACCCCCACCCGGGTGGTGTCCATGCCGTGCCAGGAATGGTTCTTCGCGCAGGACGAGGCGTACCGGGAGTCGGTGCTGCCGCGCGGGGTAAAGGCACGGGTGAGCGTGGAGGCGGGCATCGCGATGTCGTGGCGGGCGATCGTCGGCGACAGCGGCGAGTGCGTGAGCATCGAGCACTACGGCGCGAGCGCGCCGCACACCGTGCTCTTCGAGCAGTTCGGGTTCACCCCCGACCGGATCGTGGCCGCCGCGCACGCGGCGCTCACCCGGGTGGGCGACATCACCGGTTTCACGACCGGCAACTGAGGGGAGCGTGGACGGCATGACGGACAGGCTGAGCGAGCTCCAGGCCACGGGCGTGGCGATCTGGCTCGACGATCTTTCCCGGGTACGACTGAGCTCCGGCGGGCTGGACAAGCTGCGCCGGGAGAGCCACGTGGCCGGTGTGACCACCAACCCGACGATCTTCGCCAAGGCGCTGAGCGACGCCGACGAGTACGACTGGCAGCTTCGAGACCTGGCCACCCGCGGCGTGGACGTCGAGGAGGCGGTCCGCATGCTCACCACGTACGACGTGCGGTGGGCCTGCGACGTGATGCGCCCCTCGTACGACGTCAGCGACGGCGTGGACGGCCGGGTGTCGATCGAGGTGGACCCGCGCTCGGCGCACGACGCGGAGAAGACCGTCGCCGAGGCCAAGGCGCTGTGGTGGCTGGTCGACCGGCCGAACCTCTTCATCAAGATCCCGGCGACCGAGGAGGGCCTGCCGGCGATCACGAGGACGCTGGCCGAGGGGATCAGCGTGAACGTCACGCTGATCTTCGGCCTGGACCGGTACTCGCAGGTGATGGAGGCGTTCCTGGCCGGCCTGGAGCAGGCCCAGGCCAACGGGCACGACCTGTCGAAGATCGGCTCGGTCGCCTCGTTCTTCGTCTCCCGGGTCGACACCGAGGTGGACAAGCGGCTGGAGAAGATCGGCTCCGACCAGGCCAAGGCGCTGCGCGGCAAGGCCGCGGTGGCCAACGCCCGACTGGCGTACGAGCGCTACGGCGAGGTGTTCTCCTCCGCCCGCTGGCAGAAGCTGGCCGACGCGGGCGCCCACCCGCAGCGCCCGCTGTGGGCCTCCACCTCGACGAAGAACCCGGACTACCGGGACGTGATCTACGTCGAGGAGCTGATCGCGCCGGGCACGGTCAACACCATGCCGGAGCCGGTCGTGCACGCCTACGCCGACCACGGTGAGACGCAGCCGGACACCGTCACCGGCGCGTACGGCGACGCGCGGCAGGTCTTCGCCGACCTGGAGTCCGTCGGCGTGGACCTGGCCGACGTGATCGCCACCCTGGAGAAGGAGGGCGTGGAGAAGTTCGAGGCCAGCTGGGTGGAGCTGCTCGAAGGGGTCAAGAAGTCCCTCGCCGAGGCGGCCAAGGGTGCGGACAGCCCGCACCGGGCCGCCGGGGGCAACGCGCAGGCGGCCCAGCAGGCCGGCGGGAACGCGTGACCGACGGCGTCCGACGCGTCCCGGGGCACCGCCCCGGGGCGCGTCCCGCCGTACCGTGGAAGGGGTGAGGTGGCGCCGTGAGCGCGAGGAGCGAGCCGGGTCTGCGAGCCCCGCAGTCGCGAGCCGAGGTAGCGCCGTGAGCGCGAGGAGCGAGCCGGGTCTGCGAGCCCCGCAGTCGCGAGCCGGGGTGGCGCCGTGAGCGACCTGCTGGCCGGTCCGGCGGACGTCGCCGCCGGCCTGGCCGTGCACGGCGCGGACGCGGTC
>NZ_CADEAU010000070.1 GCF_902825405.1 Micromonospora maritima
CGTGCTGGCCGGGCCGGGCCGGCGGCGTGCTGGCCAGGCCGTCGGCCTACCGCTGGTGACGCGGCAACGCCGGCTGCGCCGCAGCGCCGCCCACCGGCGGCACCTCACGGGCGATCCGCTCCATCGTGCGCGCCAACTGTTCGCTGCCCTCGTCCAGGTGCCGGGAGGCCGCCCGCATGTGCGACATCATCATCTCGCCGAAGATCCGCAACGCCTCCCGCGCGGCCACCGAGTCGTCGAAGTTCCCGCCGGCGCTGCTGCGGTACTCCGCCACCGCCCGCTCGGCCTCCTGCTTCGCCTCCTCCGCCGCCGCCCGCATGTAGCTCTCGTACTGCGTCCGGGCGTACTCGGCGACCCGGCGGGCGTAGTCGTGGGCCTGCGCGATGATCTGCTCGGCCTCCCGCTGCGCCGCCGACAACAGGTTGACCTCCTTGGCCGCCGGCATCGCCGGCTTGTCGGCGCTCGGGATCACCCCGTGCCGGTGCAGCTCCAGATGGTCGTTGAGCCGCTCGTTCTCCGCCCGCAGGTTCGCCACCTGCGCGGCCAGCAGATCCAGCTCGTCGGCCACCTGCATCCGGAACCGGTCCACGTCGGCCTGCTCGTAGCCGCGGCGGGTGAACGCCGCCGACCCGAACTCCCACCGGCGCACCCGGTCCGCGGTCAGCCGCACCTGCACCGGCCCGGACACCTGCTGCGCGTCGTACCGACTGATCGGCGTCGCACTCATCGGGCCACCTCCGTTCGCGACTGCGGGGCTCGCAACACCGGCTCACTCCTCGCGCTCACCGGACACCTCCGTCAGGGGTCGTCGCCGCACGCCACGTCGGCCCGTACCAGTGCTTGCCGAAGCCCTCGTGGTGCACCTGACCCGGCTGGTAGCCGGCACCGGTCAACGCCGCCACCGACTGGCTCACCATCTCGTCGGAGCCACACACGTACACGTGCCGCGACCGCCAGTCACCGTCGGCCAGCACCCGGTCGGTGAGCCGCACCGACTCCCCCGGCCGCACCGGATCCGACCCGGCCACGTACGACACCCGAAGCCACGGATGCGTCGCCGCCAACTTGTCGATCGCCTCGCTGTCGTAGAACTCGGTCCGCGACCGGGCCCCCACGTACAGGTCCACCCGCCGCCCCGACCCCTCCGCCGCGACCTGCTCCACCAAGGCCTTCACCGGCGCCCAGCCGGTGCCACCGGCCAGCAGCAGCAGATCCGACGACCCGGCCGGCCACAACGTCAACCGGTCCCCCACCGGCGACGCCAGGTGGACCTGGTCCCCGGCCGCGCACCCGTACACCAGCCGCGACGACACCGCCCCACCCGGCGCGGCCCGCACGTGCAGCTCCACCGTGCCGTCCGGGCGCGGCGCGTTCGCCGGCGAGTAGTACCGCCACGACCGCACCGCCGGATGCGACACCCCGATCGACTGGCCCGGCGTGAACGGCAGCAGGTACTGCGGTCGCACCGTCAACACCGCCACGTCGAACGTCCGCCGCTCGTGGGTCAGCACCTCCGCCACCCACCACGGCGGCGAGTGCGCCTCCGCCGCCTGCGCCGCCTCCGTCATCACCTGCGCCACCAACCCGTACGCGGCCGCCCAGTCCGCGGCCAGCTCCTCGGTCCACGCGTCCGCGCAGAAGTGCCGCAACGTCTCCAGCAGCGCCTCACCGACCGCCGGGTAGTGCTCGGCGCGTACCGCGAACTTGCGGTGGTCCGCGCCGAGCTGCTGCAGGAACCCGACCAGCCGATCCACCTGGTCCACGTGGGACACGATGTGCCCCAACGCCGACACCAGGCGGTCCCGCTGCCCGGCCATGTTCGTTCCGAACATCTGCCGGGTCTCCGGGTGCGCCAGGAACAGCGTCGAATAGAAGTAGAGCGGCACCTGGTCGCCGTGCGCGGCGACCAGGGCCCAGCTCTGCTTGAGCCGTGCCGCGTCCACGCTCAGGCGTTCCCCGCCGACACGACCTGGTCCCGCACCTGACCCAGCACCGCCTGCACGTCGGTGACCACGTCCGCCGGCACACCCAGCTCCACGAGCGTGGCGGTCAGGTGCTGCCCGACCTTGGCGTAGTGCTCCCCCGTGATCCGCAGCGGCTGGTGCGCCTCGGCCAACCCGCGACCCGTGTACTCGTTCGGCCCGCCCAGCACGACCGCCAGCATCAGCGCCAGGTGCCGCCGCTGCTCGGTCATGTTCACGTCGGTGAAGTAGCCGGCCAGTTCCGGGTCGGCCAGCACCTTGTCGTAGAACAGCTCCACCGCGGACTTCACGGCCGCCGCGCCGCCGATGCGCTCGTAGTGGGAGATCGGGGTGGTCTCGCTCGTCACCGTCATGCTCGGTCCTTCCGACAGGGGTCCGCGGCAGCGCCGCGGCAGGGGCATCGCCAGCCGGCGCGGCGTCACACAGCGTTCCGCCATGACGTCGACACGCCGACGACCGTGACGGACCATAGCGCGCCCGCCGCGACACTTCACGTCTGCCCTATCGAGTTCCCGACAACTGTCAACTACGGACAGTCAACACGTCCACTCAAGACGATGAACACACCGCGAGCAGCCCGACACGCAAGGTCAACCCCACGCACCAGCGGTCCCTTTCGGACACTGCGTCCCGACCCGCCATGACCTGCGCACACCCGGGCCGGCCCGGAACCACGGGCCGCGACGGCCCCCACCGGCCCGCCACCGGCACACCCCGTCACCGAACGAGAAATCGCGCCGGGCCGAACGGCCACGACGCGATCCCGTGCACGAGACCCGAGGAGATCAACCGGCCCGACGCCGCGCCCGCCGCGCCGCCAACTCGTCCCCCACCGAATCCGCCTCCGGCTCCACCACCGGGGCGTCGTCCTGCTCCGGGACACCCACCGGCTCCGCCGGCAGGTGCGACAACGAACCCTGGATCTCCTTGAACGCGCCACCGATCGCGATGCCGAACACGCCCTGGCCGCCCTGCAACAGGTCGACCACCTCCTCCGGTGACCGGCACTCGTACACCGTCGTCCCATCGGAGATCAGGGTGATGCCCGCCAGGTCGTCCACGCCACGCGACCGCAACGCCTCGATCGCCTTGCGGATGTTCTGCAACGACACCCCGGCGTCCAGCAACCGCTTCACGACCTTCAACACCACCAGGTCACGGAACGAGTACAACCGGGACGTCCCCGAACCCGACGCGTCCCGCACACTCGGCACCACCAGCGCCGTGCGGGCCCAGTAGTCCAACTGCCGGTAACTGATGCCCACCGCCGAACACGCGGTCACACCCCGGTAACCCACCTCGCCGTCACCGGCCTGCTGTTCCCCACTCGGACCAGGATCTCGCGGCTCGTGCATCCGGACCAACCTCCCCGCGCCCGTGCGGTGCCACGTCGACTCCCCGTACGCGCACCCCTCGACACGGCAACCCTAACGCCGGCCCCGCCCGCACACCGGCAGGAGACACCCGACACGCCGCGCCACCGACCCACGACAGCACACACGGCGGCCAGTCGCCACCCACCGTGACAACCACCGCCGCGCACCCCGGCCACCCGGCCGGCACACTCAACCCGCGAAATCCTCCGGCCGCACCTGGTCCAGGAACTCACGGAACTTCTCCACCTCGTCCTCCTGCTCGTCCGGGATCACGATCCCCGCCTCGCTGAGGACCTGCTCCGCACAACGAATCGGAGCCCCCACCCGCAACGCCAACGCGATCGAGTCACTCGGCCGCGCCGACACCCGCACCCCGTCACCGAGCAGCAGATCCGCGTAGAAGACGTTCTCCTTCAACTCGGTGATCTCCACCGCCCGCAACGGCGCCTGCAACGCCGTCAACACGTCCCGCAGCAGATCGTGCGTCAACGGCCGCGCCGGCTTGACCCCCTGCTGCTCGTAGGCGATGGCCGTCGCCTCGACCGCACCGATCCAGATCGGCAGATAACGGTCCCCCTCGACCTCCCGCAGCAGGACGATCGGCTGGTTGCTGGGCAACTCCACCCGAACTCCGACCACGCTCAGCTCGCGCACCGCCGCCTCCGTGTCGTCGTCACCTTCGCACCGCGCCCTTCCCTGCACGGTACACGGACCAGGACACAGGAGTCCCACGCGCTACGTGCACCACGCCTCGACGGACGGGCTTACCCCGGCAAGCCTACGACACGCTTCCCGAACCAGATCTTTCCGCGCCCACCCACGACGAAGGGCCGGGCACCCACGGCACCCGGCCCCACCACCGACACTCACCGACCCAACGTCGACCGCAGCCCCACCCGCACCAACGCCGCGTGCAACTGCTGCGACAACGCCGTCAACTCCCGCGCCGTCTCCGCCGCCCGGGCCCGCGCCGCCGGATCACTCTGCCGCGCCAACGGCGCCACCAACTGCGCGAACAGACCGACCTCCCGATCCGCCGCCGACCGGTACCCCCGCAGGTGCCGCGGCTCCAACCCGTACGCCGCCAACCCCGCCACCGCACTCGCGATGATCAACGCGTCCGCGTCGTACCACCCCGGCGGATCCGACACCAGCACACCGAGCCGCTCCAACTCGACCAACGTCGACTCCTCGACCCCGCTCCGGGAGATCAGCTCCGCCCGACCCAGTCGCACCTCCGACGGCTCGACCGGCTCCACCGACTCCCGACCCGGAACCTCACCACCCGGACCGACCGCCACCAGATTCGGCCGCGACCGCCCCACCGGCGCAGGCGCATCCGAGACGTCCCACTCCGCCAACTGCTCCCGGATCACCCGCAACGGCAGATACCGATCCCGCTGCGCCGTCAGCACGAACCGCAGCCGCGCCACGTCGTCCCAGCCGTACTTCCGATAACCCGCCGGCGTACGCTGCGGCTCCACCAGACCCTCGGCCTCCAGGAACCGCAACTTCGAGATCGTGACGTCAGGAAACTCCGCCCGCAACTGCGCCAGCACCTCGCCGATACTCATCAGCGCAGGCGCCCGCGCCGCCCCGGACGGCGTCGAAGCCGCAGGCTCGTTCACCCCCGGCCGGCCTCCTCCTCCGGGCGCGGACCGGCGATGAACACCACCCGGAACTTGCCGATCTGCACCTCGTCACCGTTGCTCAACGTCGCGGCCTCGACCCGCTCGCGGTTCACGTAGGTGCCGTTCAGGCTCCCCACGTCCCGCACCGTGAACGTCCCACCGTCCCGGTGGAACTCCGCGTGCCGCCGCGACACCGTCACGTCGTCGAGGAAGATGTCGCTGTCCGGGTGCCGCCCACTCGTCGTCACGTCGTGGTCCAACAGGAACCGGGCACCCGCGTTCGGGCCCCGGCGAACCACCAGCAACGCCATACCCGGCGGCAACGAGCCAGACATCCGGCTCGGCACCACATCGGTGTCCGGGCCCTCCAGCACTTCGTCGAGCGAACCGAGATTGAGCGTCGAAGTGACGTCGAGCGGGGGGAACTCGTCGTCTGGGCGCGTCATGGGACCACCTCACGGATCTGTTCGGTCGGCGTCGGGGAATGGCGGGTCTGGCCGCCGGGCAAACCCACACCCGGCGGCTGGCTCCCCGTGCCCGGGAAGGCGCATTCCGCAACGCTCAAACTATTGGTTCTCGGTCGACTGGGCGAGCCTAGCCAGCGCCGAAATGCAGGGCAACCGGACGCGCGGAACCAAGCCCGCCGCCCGGAACGACACGAACTCAGCTCTCGGTGAGCTCGCGGTACGCGTCAGCGGTCAACAGACCCTCGACCGCCGCCGGATCATCCGGAGTGATCTCCACCAACCACCCCGCACCGTACGGATCCGTGTTGATCACCTCAGGGGTGTCGGCCAACGCCTCGTTGCGCGCCGCCACCGTACCGCTCAACGGCGCGTAGATCTCCGACACGCTCTTCGTCGACTCGATCTCGCCCAGCGACTCACCCGCCGCCACCACCGCACCCGGCTCCGGCAGCTGCACGAACACGATGTCACCCAGGGCGTCCTGCGCGAAGTGCGTGATACCGACGCGGACGACACCACCGTCACCACCGACCACCCACTCGTGCTCGGCGGTGTACCGCAGATCCTCAGGAATCACCAACTGCGTCCTTCGTCATCGGTGCACCGGAGAAACCGGCGCGGCCGCGACCGGTCAGGAGACCGGCCGGGCGTGGTCCAGCTTGATCGGCGCGTGCAGCTGCGAAACCTCCACAACCTCACGATCCTCGGACGTCACGTTACCGCCGGCCTCCCGCACCGTGGAGACCACCCCGCCCGGAATGTTCAAGGCCGTACGCATCGTCGCCGGATCACCGATCACCAGGATCGTGTACGGAGCACTCAACCGCCGCCCGTCCACCACCAGGCCGCCACCCGAGCCGTCCACGAAATACGTCGACGCGATGACCCGAACCGCGGTGCCGTCCGCACCCTGGATCTGCATCGCCTCCGCGCCCGCACCCCGCAACTCCTGCACCGCGTCCAGGATCCGCGTCGACGACGTCGCCTTCTCCGGCCCTCGGAACTCCACCTCCAGGCCCGGCCCCACCGCCGGCAGCGTCCCCGCCAGGATGCCCAGCTCGTCCGCCCGCCGCGTCGCCTCCTCCAACGCCGCCTGCCGACCCTGCTCACCCGAGCGCAACTGCCGCTGGCTGTCCTCCAACGCCTCGATGTCCTGCCGCAGACGCCGCTCCCGCGCATCCAGGTCCGACGAGATCCGGACCAGGTCCTCCTCCCGCGTCGCCGCGAGCGTCGGATCCGTCGACGTCGTCTTCAGCTGCACCACCAACGTGAAACCCAGCAACGCCAGCAGCACCGCGATCATCGCGCCCGCCGACGTCAACCGCCGCGACACCGGCACCCGCTCCGGCCGCGCCTCGGGCTCCGAACCCTCGGGCTCCGCCTCGGGGCGGGGCGACACGACCGCGCCCGGCTCCTCCGCCGGCGCCGGCACGTCCTCCCGCTCCACCGGCGGCTCACCCGCAGGCGCCAGCGGACTCAACTCGTCCGGATCCGGCGCGTCCGGACGCGGATCCGGCTCACCCGCCGGACCCGACGGCCGCCCCGGCTCCGCCGGCTGCGGCCACCCGGTACCCGTCTCCCTGTGCTCCTCGCTCATCGCCACCAACCTACGCCCGGAACAGGTGCCGGCGGATCGCCGCGACGTTTCCGAAGATGCGCACGCCCAACACGACCACCACACCGGTGGACAACTGACCACCCACGCCCAACTGGTCACCCAGGTACACGATCAGACCAGCCACCAGCACGTTCGAGATGAACGACACCACGAACTGCTTGTCGTCGAAGATCCGGTCCAGCTTCGCCCGCACCCCACCGAACACCGCGTCCAACGCGGCCACCACCGCGATCGGCAGATACGGCTGCAACGCCGCCGGCACCGTGGGGTCCAGATACACCCCGAGCACCACACCGGCGAGCAACGCCAGCACCGCGATCATCGGCCACCTCCGGAAGGGCTGGGAGAACCCGAGCCGGACGGCCCGGGACTGGACGAACCGGCGACACCGGAACCCGACGGAGCAGGGCTCGGGCTCGCCGGAGGCCCGGCGTAGCGTAGCTGTGGCTCAGGAGCCGCCGGCAGGGTGAGGTCGTCGACCTCCTTCACCGCGAACGACAACCCCGCCGTCCGCGCCAGGTACCGCATCAACTCCGCCGCCCGACTGTCGTCGAACCGGTCCCGCATCGACCCCGGCCCGATCGCCCGCACCTCGTACGGACTCGTCACCGGCCGGTAGTCCACCAGGATCGCCTCGCCGGCCTGCCGGATCGTCGTCGTCGCCGTCAACCGCTGCCCGTTGATCGCCACGGCCTCCGCGCCCGCCGCCCACAGCGCGTTCGCCACCTTCTGCAGATCCGAGTACAGCACCCGCTGCGGACCCGTCTCCGCCTCCTCGCCGGTCACCGCGTCCTTGTCCTGCGGCGCGTCCGTCAACCGCACGACCACACCGTCGCCGCGCACCCGGCCCAGGCCCGTACCGGCCTCCAGGTTGCGCAACCGGGACGCCTGCGAACCGCTCAACGCGGCGTCCCGCTGCCGGCCGACCTCCTCGCGCAACCGCTCCGCCCGCTCGGTCAACCGGTCCGTCTCCGCCTCGCGCTTCTTGATCTCGGCGATCAGCCCCGCCCGCGCCGTCGCCCGGCTCGGCTCCTCCGCCATCGTCTCCCGGTACGCCACCGCGAACAGGAACCCGATCACCGCCAGGACCACCAGACTCACCGGACGACCCAGCACCTCACGCACCCGCGACACCGGACCCACCGCCCGCCGTGCCGCGGCGTCCCCGTAACCGGGATCGAGCGGATTGCGGAACAGCTCGGTCAGGAAGTCAGGTGCGTACACCCGCGCCGACGGATCGCGTTCCCCGTCCCGGGGCGGGGTGGCCGTCACGCCGCCGCCCCCGTACGTCGCGCCCGCATCCCCCGGACCAGGCGGCGGGCCTGCACCACGTACATCGCGCCGGCGACCCAGTAGAGGACCAGGCCCCACCACGCCAGACCCCAGCCGATCGCGCCGGCCGCCGTGGCCGCACCCGGCGCCGCGTCCGCCAGCAGCAGGATCGGGAACGCCGCCAGCAGCAGGAACGTGGCGGTCTTGCCGACGTAGTGCACCGGCGGCGGTCCGTAGCCGTGGCGCCGCAGCACCCCCAGCGAGCCGAGCAGCAGCAGCTCGCGCGCCAGCAGCGCCGCGGTGAACTGCCACGGCACCACCTCACGGGCGGTGAACGCGAGCAGCGTGGCCAGGATGTAGAGCCGATCGGCCAGCGGGTCCAGCAGCTCGCCCAACCGGCTCACCTGGCGCAGTCGGCGCGCGATCCAGCCGTCGACCCAGTCGCTGGTGCCGCCCACGGCCAGCACCACGATGGCGACCACGTCGGCGCGGGCGACCAGGAACAGGTAGAGGAACAGCGGGACGCCCAGGAGCCGGACGAAGCTGATCAGGTTGGGCAACGTGAGGACGCGGTCCCCCGCGACCGTCGCGGCATCCTCCGGGTGCTCCGCTGGAGCCGGCCGACGCGACACCGAACCCTCCCTCCGCAGCACGATCCGGCAGCCGAACGTGCGGCGGCCGCCGGAGGGACGTGCGCGTTACCGGCCGGTCTTGACGCCGGCGCCCTCTGCGATCCCGGGCTGGGACCTCCCCGATGCGGCCCACCATCGTCTCGATCATGGGCCGGCCAGTTGCGCTGCCACTATATCGGGCTGCTCGGCTCGTTCCGGCCGCCGCGCTGCGTCGCTGCTCAGCGTTGTCGCGGTGTCGACCGTCACAACCGTTAAGGCATCCTAGGACACTAGTTGAGCGCGTCGAGACGGGCGGGCGTTGCGCGAGCGCTCGTCGGGATCAGGCCGTACGGGCGGTGGAGTCGGAACCCGGGTGGGGCACCGTCATGGTTGCCGCCTGACCGAATGCCAGGAGCGCCAGCAGCAGCTCGTGCTGCACCCGGTGGGGCATCCGGTCCAGCACCGCCTGGACCGCCCGGTGCCGCCGCTCCTGCAACTCCCCCAGCAGGGTGTCGGCCGCGGCGGTGGGGACCAGTCGGACCTCGCGCCGGTCCCTCGGGTCGGCCACCCGGCGCAACAGGCCCACCGCCTCCAGCCGGTCGCAGAGCCGGCTCGCCGACGAGGGCACCACGTCCAGCAGCTCGGCCAGCCGGTTCACGTTGGTGCCGGGGTGCGTCACGATCAGCGACAGCACCCGCAGCTGGGTCGGCGAGACGCTGACGTTGTGGCGCGAGGTGGCGGAGTCGAGCACACCGATGAGCGCCTCGGCAGCCGCCTCGACGGCCGCGGCAAGATTCGGAGGTCGCTCCACCCGTTGTCCCCTGGGATCGTCCCGCTCGTGTTCGCTCCGCCGCTCCGCTCACTGCCCGGCGTCGTCACCCGACCGGCCGGAACCCTGCCAGTCGAGACAGACGACGACCGCGTCGTCGCGAAGATCCGCGTCGGCGTGGTACGCGTGCAGTTCGCGCATCACCGTACCAACTGCCTCGGTCGCCGGCTGCAGCCGAGTGGACCGCATCGACCGCGCCATCGCCCGCAACCCGTACGGCTCCTGCTCCCCCGGCTCGGCCGCGTACACGCCGTCGCTGACCACGAACAGTCGGTCGCCCGGCTCCAGCGGGAACTCCTGCACGTCGTAGCGGGTCTCGGCGAACATGCCCAGTGGCAGCTGCTGCTCCAGGGTGACCCGGGTGACCCGACCGCCGCGCAACCGCAGCAGGTGCGGGGAGCCGGCGTCCACCGCCCGCACCACACCCCGGCGGTCGTCCAGCTCCAGCAGCAGCGTGGCCACGTGCCGGCCGCCCCGGTGCTGGTAGAAGATGGTGTCCGAGGCCAGCTCCGCCTGCTCGACCAGGCTGCCGCCGGAGCGGCGCGCGTTGCGCATGGCGTTCACGGTCATCGCGGTGAGCAGCGACGCGGCCAGCCCGCTGCCGGTGCCGTTGAGCACCGTGACGGTGAGCCGGTCGCCGTCGACCGACCAGTCGAAGTGGTCCCCGCCGACGGTGTAGGCCGGTTCGAGCTGCCCGGCGAGCAGCACGTCGCCGTGCCGGACGCTGCGCCCCGGCAGCAGGTCCCACTGCATCTCCGCGGCCATGCTCAACCGTTCCCGGCGGCGGGCCCGACGGTAGCGGTCGGTCTCCCGGTCGGCCGCGCGCATCGCCATCGCCACCTCGCCGGCGGCGTCCCGGGCCGCCTCGACCGTCGACGCGTCCGGGGCGGCGGGCAGCTCCACCATCAGCACGCCGAGCCGTTCCCCCCACACCGACAGCGGCAGGTAGGCCCGGCAGCGGCCCTCGTCCACGACGTCGAGCACGGGCTGCTGGCTGCTGAAACACCGCTGCGCCACACCGTCGGAGCGGAGTCGGACGCCGTCGGGCCGATCCGGTTCCCGCACCGGCCACAGGCCGCTGGAACGGTAGTCGGCGACGAACACCTCCGTCCGCGCGGCGCCGAGCGTCTGGCGGAGCACCGCGTCCGCGGTCTCCGCCAACTGGTCGGGCGGCGCCGCGCGCAGGGCACGCGACACCGATCCGGACGCCTCCGGCATGCTCATCCTCCGATGACGACTATTGCTACAGGGCAAACATCATACGGAGGGCCCCCGACAACGCCCCGCCCCACCTGGCTCAGTCGGCCGAGCGCGACGCCAGCGCGCCGTAGAACGCGTCGGGTACCGGCTCAGGCTCCCCCACCGGCCGCCACCGGGCCACCGGCACGATGCCGTCGTCGCTCGGCCGCCACCGGCCGAGCAGCGGCGCGAAGCGGTCCGGCGCCCGCATCCGGAACTCCGGCCCCATCATGGCCAGCGCCTCCGGGTGCCCGGCCAGTTCCTCGCTGTCGAAGTCGATCGCCAGCCAACTGCCCGGCGCGGTCGCCGCGTACAGCTCGTCGAGGGTACGGGCCAGGGTGTCGTCGTCCAGGAACGCGGCCAGCCCGAGGAAGACCACCCCCACCGGCCGCCTCCCCCACCCCGGTACGAACCGGTGCAGCTGGGCCGGATCCACGGTGCCGAGGTCGGCGGCGTCACCGTACCCGTAACCGACGCGGTCGCTGCCGGCCAGCAGGCGCCGGCCGAGCCGGACGGTCTCCGGGTCGACGTCGGTGTAGAGGACCGTGGCGTCCGGCGCGACCTCGTGCACGTTGCCGCGGGTCGGCACACCGGCGCCGAAGACCAGGAAGCCGTCCACCCCCTCGGCGGCGACCGCCCGCACGGTGCGGCCGAGGAAGTCCCGCAACGACCGGAAGATCGCCGCGCACGGCCCGTACGCCGCCTCGAAGGCGGCGGCCGCGGCCACGTCCACCGGGTGGTGGTGCCGGCCGCCCAGCCAGTGGTCGATCATGCGGGCGGTGCTCGGTCGGTCCGGCTGGGCCATCGACGAGGCTCCCTCCCGCGGCGCTACCGCCAGCGTACCGACCGGTCGACTCCGGCGGTATCGCTCCGCTCGGGCCACGCCGGCCGCGATACTGGCCGGGGCGGCCGGCGACGAGGAGGTACCGGGGTGAACTCCGCGAACGGCGCGGCCGTGGTGGTCGGGGTGGACGGCTCGGAACCGGCTTCCCGGGCGGTGCGCCTGGCGGCCCGCGAGGCGGCCCGCCGCAACCGTCCGCTGCGGGTGGTGCACGGCTTCATCTGGCCGCTGCTGCGCGTGCCGGTGTCCGCGCCCGCGCAGAGCCCACCCGGCGCCGGCCTGCGCAACCAGGCCGAACAGCTGGTCGCCGACGCGGTCCGGGAGGCCGAGACGGAGTGCCCGGGGCTACGGATCACCGGCGAGATCATCGACGGGGAGGCCGCCGCGGTGCTGCTCGGCGAGTCCCCCACCGCGGCCATGGTGGTGCTCGGCGACCGAGGGCTCGGCGGTTTCGCCGCGCTGGTGGTCGGCTCGGTCGCGGTGCAGGTCGCCTCGTACGCCGACTGCCCGGTGCTGATCGCGCGCGGCACGACGCGCGACGCCGGCCCCGTGGTGGTCGGGGTGGACGGATCGGCGCTGTCCCGACAGGCGATCGACTTCGCCGCGGAGACCGCCTCGTCGCGCGGGACCCGGCTGCACGCGGTGCATGCCTACACCCATCCGACGTCCCGGGGCCCCGGGGACATGCAACCGCTGGTGTACGACGAGGGTCAGCTGCATGGCGAGGAGGACCGGGTGCTGGCCGAGTCGCTCGCCGGCGTCGAGGAGCGCTGGCCGGACGTGCCGGTCACCCGCGAGGCGGTGCACGCCCGCCCGGTCGCGGCACTCACCACCGCCTCCCGCGACGCCCAACTGCTCGTGCTGGGCCGGCAGGGCCGGGGCGAGCTGAGCGGGCTGCTGCTGGGCTCGGTCAGCCAGGCGATGCTGCACCGTGCCGAATGCCCGGTGGCCGTGGTCCGCGCGCCGGACTGAGGCACGGTTGGCCCCGCCCCGGGCGGGTAGACGGTGCCGACAGCCACGGACGACCGAGGAGGCGGCGATGCCAGGACCACGGCCGGGCAGCAACGCGTACGACAAGCAGCGGGCACGGCTGCGCGACCTCGTCGAGCAGTCCGGACGGGCCGCCGACAAGGAGGCGAACCAGGTGGCCAACCGGATCCTGCAGGACGACCGGGGTCAACGCGGCGTGGTGCGGGGCGAACGGACCTACGGGCCCAAGGGTGAGCGCGAGCCGGGCGATCCGAAGTGAGGGCGGCACCCCTGGTCGACGGCGCCATCGCGGGCGCCGTCGGCAGTGCCGTGCTCAACCTGGTCAGCTATCTGGACATGGCGACCCGGGCCCGCCCGGCCAGCACCACCCCGGAGACCACCGCCGGCAGGCTGGCCGACGTGACACACCTCGACCTCGGTCCGGCCGAGGAGGCGGCGAACCGCCGGGCCGGCCTGGGGCCGGCGCTCGGCTATGTCACGGGCATCGCCGCCGGAGCCGTGTTCGGGGCCTTCGCGGCCCGTCGCCGGGTGCCGCTGCCGCTGGCCGTGGTGCTGCTCGGTGGCGGCGTGATGGCCACCTCCGACGGCTCGATGACGGTGCTCGGCGTGACCGACCCGCGCACCTGGCGGCGGGTCGACTGGATCTCCGACCTGGTGCCGCACCTGGCGTACGGACTGACGGCCGCAGCCACCTGGCGGAGGCTGCGGCCGTCGTCGTCGCGCGGTTAGCGGTCGCTCTCGTCGTCGGCCACCGGCTCGCCGGCCGGGCCGTACGGCGACACCTGTCCCTTGGGGACCGGCCGGCCCACGTCGGCGTTCGACGTGCCCTTGTGGCGTGGGTGTCCGGCCGCCCCGACGGCGCCCTTGCGGCTGTCCTGGCTGGTGGCGCCGAGGTCGTTCCGGCGCAGTTCCTCCTGCTGCGGCTTGACCACGGGTCTCTCCTTCCCGGTGGGCAGCGCACGGCCGTCGACCGCGCACCTGGTCCGGGTACCCGCCCCCGCCCGGCGCATTCCGGCGCCGCCTGCGGGTCTGGGCCGCGTCGCGGCGGGTAACCAGGTCCAATGGCGGACGATCGGAACGTGGCGCGGGCCCTGCTGGACCGGCAGTCCCGCACGTACGCGGAGGAGGCCGGCATCACGCTCGCCGACCGGCCCGGCCCGCTCTACCAGCTGCTGGTGCTCACCACGCTGTTGAGCACCCGGATCCGGGCGAGCGTGGCGGTGGCGGCGGCCCGGGAGCTGTTCACCGCCGGGTGGCGCACCCCGCAGGCCATGGAGGCGGCGAGCTGGCAGGACCGGGTGGACGCGCTGGGCCGCGGCCACTACCGGCGCTACGACGAACGCACCGCCACCATGCTCGGCACCGGCGCGCGGCTCTGCCTGGACCGGTGGCACGGCGACCTGCGCCGGCTGCACCGGGAGGCCGGGGCGGACCGGGCCGCGCTGCGCCGCCTGCTGGTCGAGTTCCCCGGCATCGGCCCGACCGGGGCGGACATCTTCCTGCGCGAGGCGCAGGCGGTCTGGCCCGACGTGCGCCCGTACGCCGACCGGCGCACGCTTGCCGGCGCGCGGCGACTGGGGTTGCCGGCGAACCCGGGCAGCCTGGTCGGGCTGGTCGGCGAAGCCGACTTCGGCCGGTTGGCCTCGGCGCTGGTCCGGGTGGCGCTCGGCGAGGAGTCGGCGGGCGAGGTGAGCCGCACCGCCGCGGCGGCCCGCTGAGCGGCTACTTGGCCGGGCCGGGCTTGGTCAGGTTCCAGGCCAGCAACGACGCGAGCAGGGCCAGCAGCACCACGCCCCCGGAGACGCCACTGCCCTCCCCGCCGCTCTCCCGGTGGCCGGTGGCCCCGAAGTAGATCACCGCGAGCCCGGCGAGCACGGTGACGAACGTCCGCAGTCCTCGGTCCTTCACGTCCCGGACGGTACGGCGGACGGCCGCCGCGCGGGCGCGGTTGCGCCGGGTGTCCCCCGTCCGGGTCAGTCGGCCGGGCAGCCGACGGCGGGGCCGCGCAACCGGACCCGGTGGATCGCCCGGCCGGACACCTCGACCACCTCGACGGTGAGCCCGGGCAGCCGGACCCGCTCTCCCGGGCCGTCGGGCAGCCGGCCGAGGCCGGCCAGCACCAGCCCCGCCACGGTGGTGTACTCGCGGGTCAGCGGAAAGGTCAGCCGCACCCCCGCGTCCGGCAGGTCGTGCAACGGAAAGTCACCCGGCAGCACGAGCGCGCCGTCGGGCTCCCGCACGGCCCGGCGGACGTCCCGGTCGGTCTCGTCGTACAGCTCGCCGACCACCTCCTCGAGCAGGTCCTCCATGGTGACCAGGCCGTCGACGCCGCCGTACTCGTCGATCACCAGGGCCATCTGCTCGTGGCGCTGGCGCAGCTGACGCATGGCGTCGGCCACCGGCAGCGTGCCGGGCAGCAGCACCGGCGGGCGGACGCACCCGTCGACGGCCGTCGCGCCGGCGTCCACCAGGTCACGGATGTGCACGACGCCCCGCACGTCGTCGAGCCCGCCGGCACCGGTGACCGGCGCCCGGGACCGGCCGGCGGCGGCCAGCCGGCGCATCGCCTCCGCCGCCGGCAGGTCCGCCGGCAGCGTGGTCACGTCGCGGCGGGCGACCAACACCTCCCGCAGGGTACGACCGGCGATGTCGAACGCGCCGGCGAGGATCTCCCGCTGCTGCGCCGAGAGCCCACGCTGGCTGACCAGCAGCTCCCGCAGCTCCTCCTCGGTCACCTCCTGCCGGTTCGCGCGCGGATCGCCGCCGGCGAGGCGGACCAGCAGGTCGGTGGCGCGGCCGAGCAGCCACACCGCCGGCCGGGACAACCGGGCCAGCAGGTCCAGCGGGCCGGCGCTGAGCAGCGCCCACCGCTCCGCCGACTGCATGGCCAGCCGCTTCGGCGCCAACTCCCCCACCACCAGCGTGAGGAACGTCAGCAGCACGGTCACCAGCAGCACCGCGACCGGGCGGGCGGCCCGGCCCAGGAAACCCAGCGGGCCGACGAGCGGCTCGGCCAGCGACACCGCCGCGGCGGCCGAGGCGAGGAACCCGGCCAGCGTGATCCCGAGCTGGATGGTGGCCAGGTAGCGGTTCGGCTCCCGGGCCAGCCGGCTCAACCGGGCCCCGGAGCGGCCCGCGCGCCCCAACCGGCGCAGCTGCCCCTCGCGCAGCGTCACCAGGGCCATCTCGCTGCCGGACAGGGCGGCGTTGACCAGCACCAGGACCAGCACCAGCGCGACCTGCCCGGCCATCAGTCGGTCTCCAGGTCGTCGAGGGAGATGGCGTGGGTCATCAGCCAGCGGGCCAGCGCGGCCATCCCGAACAGCCACAGTGGCGCCGACTCGGTGGTGCCGTTCGTGGCGAAGATGGCGAACCGCAGGTCCGGCGCCCGGTACGCCTCGATCCGCCACCTGTGGTTCTTGTCCCGCCAGACCGCGGAAGGGTCCATGGCGTCACGGTAGGTGACCGGGACTGCCCACCGTCGCCTGTTGGCTCACCCGCCCGGCACCACGTACCCGCCGAGCAGGATGCCGAGCACCGCCACCGCGATCGACACCAGGATCCCGCCGACGACCAGCCCGCCGAACCCGCTCCAGCCGGAGCCACGCGACCCGGTGACCGGCACCTCCGCCCGCCACCGCTCGCGCCAGGTCCAGGCCAGCACGCCGAGCGCGTACGGCAGCAGCCCGATCCAGAACCAGAACCAGCGCGACCCGGCCACCGGCGGCGGGCCGGCGACCAGCATGAGCAGCCAGCCGACGCCGATGGTCAGCGCCAGCAGCGCGGCCGCGTCCGCGAGCGTGTCGGCCAGGCTGTCGCCGTGCCGGGTGACGGCGGCGCGGGCCCGGGGGTCGGCG
>NZ_CADEAU010000071.1 GCF_902825405.1 Micromonospora maritima
AGATCGGCTTACGGCCGATCACGTCCGACGTCGAGGACCAGACGAACCGGCCGGCCATGTTGAACAACGACAGCAGCCCCGCCCGTACGGCAGCCCGCCACCGCGCAGGTCTCCGGCGCCGGCTCGCTGGTGCGGTCGCTGGAGGCGCTCGGCGTCGACGTGGTCTTCGGCATCCCCGGCGGCGCGATCCTTCCGGCGTACGACCCGCTCTACGACTCGACGGTCCGGCACATCCTGGTCCGCCACGAGCAGGGCGCCGGGCACGCGGCCACCGGCTACGCGCAGGCCACCGGCCGGGTCGGCGTCTGCATCGCCACCTCCGGTCCGGGCGCGACGAACCTGGTCACCCCGATCGCCGACGCCTACATGGACTCGGTGCCGATGGTGGCGATCACCGGCCAGGTCGCCCGGCCGTCGATCGGCACGGACGCCTTCCAGGAGGCGGACATCCAGGGCATCACGCTGCCGATCACCAAGCACAACTTCCTGGTGCAGACCCCGGACGAGATCCCCCGGGTGCTGGCCGAGGCGTTCCACCTGGCCTCGACCGGCCGGCCCGGCCCGGTGCTGGTCGACATCCCCAAGGACGTGCTCCAGGCGCCGGCCACCTTCGCCTGGCCGCCCACCCTGGACCTGCCCGGCTACCGGCCCACGCTGCACCCGCACGGCAAGCAGATCCGCGAGGCGGCCCGGCTGATGACCTCGGCCCGCCGCCCGGTGCTCTACGTCGGCGGCGGCGTGCTCAAGGCCGGCGCCACCGAGGGCCTGCGCCGGCTGGCCGAGCTGACCGGCATCCCGGTGGTCACCACGCTGATGGCGCTCGGCGCGTTTCCCGACTCGCACCGCCAGCACCTGGGCATGCCCGGCATGCACGGCACCGTCGCGGCGGTCTACGGCCTGCAGAAGGCCGACCTGATCGTGGCGCTCGGCGCACGCTTCGACGACCGGGTGACCGGCAAGCTGGACTCGTTCGCGCCGGACGCCGCGGTGGTGCACGCCGACATCGACCCGGCCGAGATCGGCAAGAACCGGCACGCCGACGTCCCGATCGTGGGGGACGCCCGGCACGTGATCGACGAGCTGATCGCGGCCGTCACCGCCGAGCACGCCGCCCACCCGGCCGCCGACCTGGCGGACTGGTGGACCCAGCTCGACGACCTGCGCGAGCGCTACCCGCTCGGGTTCGAGGAGCCGGCCGACGGCACGCTCTCCCCGCAGTACGTGATCAAGCGGTTGGGGGAGATCGTCGGCCCGGACGCGGTCTACGTGGCCGGCGTCGGCCAGCACCAGATGTGGGCCAGCCAGTTCATCTCGTACGAGAAGCCGAACACCTGGCTCAACTCCGGCGGCCTGGGCACCATGGGCTACGCCGTGCCCGCGGCGATGGGAGCCAAGGTCGGCAAGCCGGACACCACGGTGTGGGCGGTCGACGGCGACGGCTGCTTCCAGATGACCAACCAGGAGCTTGCCACCTGCGCGCTGGAGGGCATCCCGATCAAGATCGCGGTGATCAACAACGGCAACCTCGGCATGGTGCGGCAGTGGCAGACCCTGTTCTACGGGGAGCGCTACTCCAACACCGAGCTGGGCACCCACAAGCACCGCATCCCGGACTTCGTCAAGCTCGCCGAGGCGCTGGGCTGCGTCGGGCTGCGCTGCGAGAACGCCGCCGACGTGGACAAGACCATCGAGGCGGCGATGGCGATCACCGACGCGCCGGTGGTCATCGACTTCGTGGTCGGCAAGGACGCGATGGTCTGGCCGATGGTGGCCGCCGGCACCAGCAACGACGAGATCATGTTCGCGCGGGGCGTGCGTCCCGCTTTCGACGAGGACGAACTCTAAATGACGATGCACACGCTGTCCGTGCTGGTGGAGAACAAGCCGGGTGTCCTGGCCCGGGTCTCCGGCCTGTTCTCCCGGCGCGGCTTCAACATCGACAGCCTCGCCGTGGGCGAGACCGAGAACCCGGACGTCTCCCGCATCACCATCGTGGTCAACGCCGAGTCCTCCCCGCTGGAGCAGGTGACCAAGCAGCTCAACAAGCTGGTCAACGTCCTCAAGATCGTGGAGCTGGACCCGCAGGTCTCGGTGGCCCGGGAACTGCTGCTGGTCAAGGTCCGCGCGGACCGCTCCGCGCGGGCCCAGGTGCTGGAGACGGTCGGCCTGTTCCGGGCCCGGGTGGTCGACGTCGCGCCGGACACGCTGACCATCGAGGCCACCGGCACGCCGGACAAGCTCGACGCGCTGCTGCGCGACCTGGAGCCGTTCGGCATCAAGGAGATGGTCCAGTCCGGGACCGTCGCGATCGGGCGCGGCTCCCGCGCCATCACCGCCGGCCCGGCGCTGCGCGCCGCCTGATCCGTACCCACAAGTTTTTCGACGGGCCGACGGGCACCGCCGTACGAAAGGGAAGTCAATGAGCGTTGAGGTGTTCTACGACGACGACGCCGACCTGGGCCTGATCCAGGGCCGCAAGGTCGCCGTGATCGGGTACGGCAGCCAGGGCCACGCGCACGCGCTGTCGCTGCGCGACTCCGGCGTCGACGTGGTGATCGGCCTGCCCGCCGGGTCGAAGAGCCGGCCCAAGGCCGAGGAGCAGGGCCTGCGGGTGCTCAGCCCGGCCGAGGCGGCGGCCGAGGCCGACGTGATCATGATCCTGGCGCCGGACACCGCCCAGCGCGGTCTCTACGCCGACGCCATCGCGCCGAACCTGGCGCCGGGCAAGGCGCTGTTCTTCGGGCACGGGTTCAACATCCGGTACGGCCTGATCAAGCCGCCGGCCGACGTGGACGTGGCGATGGTCGCCCCGAAGGGCCCCGGTCACCTGGTCCGCCGCCAGTACGTCGACGGCAAGGGCGTGCCCTGCCTGGTCGCCGTCGAGCAGGACGCCAGCGGTACCGCGTTCGGCCTGGCCCTGGCGTACGCCAAGGCGATCGGCGGCACCCGGGCCGGCGCGATCCGGACCACGTTCACCGAGGAGACCGAGACCGACCTGTTCGGCGAGCAGGCGGTGCTCTGCGGCGGCGCGGCAGCGCTGGTGCAGACCGGTTTCGAGGTGCTCACCGAGGCCGGCTACGCGCCCGAGGTGGCCTACTTCGAGTGCCTGCACGAGCTGAAGCTCATCGTCGACCTGATGTACGAGGGCGGCATCGCCCGGATGCGCTACAGCATCTCCGACACCGCCGAGTACGGCGACCTGTCCCGCGGCCCGCGCGTCATCGACTCCCGGGTCAAGGAGGAGATGCGCAAGATCCTCGGCGAGATCCAGTCCGGCGAGTTCGCCCGCGAGTGGGTGGCCGAGGACGAGGCCGGCCGGCCCAACTTCGCCAAGTGGCGGGCCGAGGGCGCGGCGCACCCGATCGAGGAGACCGGCCAGAAGCTGCGGGCCATGATGAGCTGGGTCGACCGGCCCATCACCGAGACCGCCTGAGCAACCTCCCCGCGCGGCCCGCGACCCGACGCTCTCCCCGGCGTCGGGCCGCGGGCTGCCGTCACCCGTGCCGTGGTGCGGGGCCGGGACGGGACGTGTCGACCACCTCCTCGAGGGCCTCGATCTCGTCCCGGACCAGCGCCGCCTCGTCCTTCCGGTCGAGGCGCCACAGCGTGCGTCCGAGGTTGCGCAGCGGCGTGAGGAGTTCCGCCTGGTCGATTCGCTCCGGGTCGGCCCGCAGCAGGTCGAGGCACTCCCGGTAGATCCCTACTGCCTCGTCGAGTCGGCCGAGGGCGTGCATTCGGTTGCCCAGGTTGCACAGCGCCTCCGCCAACCCCAGCCGAGTCGCCGCCGGGTCGACGGCGAACAGTTGCCGGCGGACGGCCACGCACTCGCGCAGCAGGTCGCCCGATCCGCGCGGGTCACCGACCAGGTTCACCGCCCTGGCCAGCATGAAGAGGGATCGCCCGAGCAGTTCCCGGTAGACCGGGTCCGCGCCGGCCAGCGACCGGGCCAGCTCGACCGCCTCCCGCCCGGCCGCCAACCCGTCCGTCCCGGAGCCCGTCGCGCCTCCGCTCGTCAGGCTGTCCTCGGCCGGTCCGTCCACTGGCGAAGTTCCGGCCCGGCCCGTGGCCTCCGCCGCCGACTCGCCGGGCCCGGTGGAGGTCGACAGGTCGAGCACGGTCAGCGTGCAGCGGATCAGCAGGGCGCGGGCGAGCCGGGGGCGCCACACCTCCGGCAGCCGCCCGGCGTGCTTGCGGCACAGCGAAAGAACCTCGGTCAGCAGGACGTCGGCCGCCGTCCGGTCCCCGGCCGCGAGACGCAGGTCGAGCAGTTCGAAGAGGGCTCGGGCGAGGACGTCGTCGTGGTCGCGGGCGAGCGCCGCTGCCTCCGTCAGAATCGCGGCCGCCTCGTCCGTCCGGCCTGCCCGGGTGGTCAGGTTGCCGAGAACGAGCAGCCCGTGGGGCAGCGCGGCACCGGAGTGCGGCGTCCCTGCCGTCACCATCGCCCGCTGTTGGTCGACGGCCTGCTCCGCGAGCCGCACGGCCGCCTCCGGATCGCCGAGCTGTGCTCGGCACTCCGCCTCGACCAGCATGACCCGGGCCAGCAGCAGCCGTCCCTGCCGGGGCTGGAACCGGCTCCATGCCTCCACGTCGACGCGGGACTCCTCGATCAGGTCGAGGGCTTCCCGTGCCCGGCCGGTGACCGTCAGGCCTTGGGCGAGAGCCGTCGTGGCCGTCGCACCGATGGACATCCACTTGGACCGGCCGTAGATGGAGAGATCGCGGTGCAGCGCCCGCGCCCGCCGTCGGACGGTGATCGCCTCCTCGTGCCGGCCCAGCGTCTCCTGGCAGTCGCCGATCACCAGCAGGGTCTGGGCCAGCCGCATCCGCTCCAGCGGGGCAAGCCGTCCGCAGGTGTCCCACTCCGCCCGTGCCCGCAGCGCCAGCGCGAGCGCCTCCCGTACCTCACCGCACCGCTGCCGCTGGACAGCGAGGAGTCCCCGGGCAGTGGCAAGCACCATCAGCTCCGACCCGCCCTCGACGTCCTCGACGTACCCGATGGCCTCCCGAAGGTAGTCGCTCGCCTCGGCTACGGGCACGACGTCGGGCGCGGCAGCCCGGGCCACCAGCGCCCGGGCCAGGGCGACGCGGTGCTGGTCCGGCCGACGCGCGGCCAGCCGGCGGCAGAGCGCCAGCGCCTCCTGGGCGGCCGCCGTGCGCCGGGAGGTCGAGCCCGGCAGTCCGCTCACCTGGTGGGACCGGGTGACCAACGCCTCGGCCAGGCGGGGACCCCACCGGTCCGGGTCGAGTCGGGTCAGTGGCCGCAGCAGCGCGATCCGGATCACGAGCGACATCAGAGGCTTCCTCCCGTACCGGGTGCTGCCTCCGTTGTACGTGGGCGTCGCCACCCGCTGCGCTCGGTGAACGGGGGATGTCGGGCGTGCGTCGGGCCTGTGTGAGGGCGCTCACCCCGTGGTCCGGGACCCGGAGGGCGGGCCGCCCCCTACCATCCTTGGTGTGGTGCCCCGGCGCACCCGACGGCCATGGCACGGATCGGCGCAGGGCGCAGCGCGGCGTCCCGACGCCCCAGGCCGAACCGATACCGAGCGTCTACGAGGACCGATGAATCCTGTCGTACTGATCGCCGAAGAACTCGCACCCGCCGCCATCGAGGTGCTCGCGCACGACTTCGACGTGCGCCACGTGGACGGCACCGACCGACCGGCACTGCTCTCCGCCCTCTCCGAGGCCGACGCGGTGATCGTACGCAGCGCCACCCAGATCGACGCCGAGGCGATCGCCGCCGCGCCGCGCCTGAAGGTGGTCGCCCGGGCCGGCGTCGGCCTGGACAACGTCGAGGTGCCCGCCGCCACCGCGCGGGGCGTCATGGTGGTCAACGCTCCCACCTCCAACATCGTCTCCGCCGCCGAGCAGGCCGTCGCGCTGCTGCTCGCGGTGGCCCGCAACACCGCCAGCGCCAGCGCCGCGCTCAAGGCCGGCGAGTGGAAGCGGTCCAAGTACACGGGTGTGGAGATCCAGGGCAAGACCGTGGGCGTGGTCGGGCTCGGCCGCATCGGCGTCCTCTTCGCGCAGCGCATCGCCGCCTTCGGCACCCGGATGATCGCGTACGACCCGTACATCCAGCCGGCCCGCGCGGCGCAGCTCGGCGTCCGCCTGGTCGGGCTGGAGGAGCTGCTGCGGGAGAGCGACTTCATCTCGATCCACCTGCCGAAGACGCCGGAGACGGTCGGCCTGATCGGCGAGAAGGAGCTGGCGATCGTCAAGCCGGGCGTCCGGATCGTCAACGCGGCCCGCGGCGGGCTGGTCGACGAGCAGGCGCTCGCGGACGCGATCGCCGAGGGCCGGGTCGCCGGCGCCGGCGTCGACGTGTACGCGAAGGAGCCGTGCACCTCCTCGCCGCTGTTCGCCTTCGACAACGTGGTGGCCACCCCGCACCTGGGCGCCTCCACCAACGAGGCGCAGGACAAGGCCGGTCTCGCGGTGGCCAAGAGCGTCAAGCTCGCGCTCCAGGGCGAGTTCGTGCCGGACGCGGTGAACGTGCAGGCCGGCGGCGTGGTCGCCGAGGACGTCCGCCCGCTGCTGCCGCTGGCCGAGAAGCTGGGCCGGGCCTTCACCGCCCTGGCCGGCGGCGTGGCCGCCAGCGTCACCGTCGAGGTGCGCGGCGAGATCGCCACCCACGACGTGTCGGTGCTCAAGCTCGCCGCCACCAAGGGCCTGTTCAGCTCCGTGGTGGAGGAGCAGGTCACCTACGTCAACGCGCCGCACCTGGCCGCCGAGCGGGGTGTCGAGGTCACGCTCGCCACGCCGGCCGAGACGATCGACCAGCCGAACCTGGTGACCGTGCGCGGCGCGCTGCCGGACGGGCGGACCGTCCGGGTCTCCGGCACGGTGACCCACACCGGTGCCCGGGACGTGCTCAAGCTGACCGAGGTGGACGGCTTCGACGTCGAGATCGGCGCGGAGGGCATCCTGGTCTTCCTGCGCTACGTCGACCGGCCCGGTGTGGTCGGCACGGTCGGTACGCTGCTCGGCGAGGCCGGCGTGAACATCGCCGCCATGCAGGTGGCCCGCCGGGAGGCCGGTGGCGAGACGCTGATGACGCTCACCGTCGACCAGGCGCTCGGCGCCGACCTGCTCACCTCCGCCGCCGACTCGATCGGCGCGGTCGCGGCCAGCGCCGCCGACCTGCGCGACGAGTAGTCCGGACGCAGACGGAAACGGGGCCCGGCCGCAACGGCCGGGCCCTTCGTCGTGCCCGGGTCAGGAACGGACCCGAACCGGGGGTGGGTAGACCGAGCCGTCCTGCGCGTCGAACAGCATCAGGTCGTGCTCGCCGGCCAGCCGCTCGATGTCCAGCAGCACCTGGTCCGGGCAGGTGGGGTACAGGTTCATCTCGACGTGGTCGGCGGCCGCGTGCAGCGGCGCGACCTCCCACGGCGTGCCCGGCCGGGCGGGCCGGTCCGGGTAGCTCGCCGTGATCGCCCGGTAGAAGCCGACCACCCGTGGGTCGGGGTGCTGCTCGCCGTGCCGGCCCTCGCGGCACCGCTGCACCGCCGCCCGCACCTGCTCCGGTGTCGCCCCGTTCGGCAGGGCCCACACGCTCAGATCGAAACTCACGGCGGACAGCGTGCCATCCCGGGCGTGCCACGTCACCTCTGCCCCGCCCGGCGGGTCCACCTGCTGATTGCCGACACGGTGGCGGGGAGTCCGCTGTGGAGACTCTTGCGTCGAGTTGCGTCGATTCGCTAGCGTACCGGTGCGGTTTCCGGCTGAGTCGATTTCCGGCCCGTCTTCGGGTGGCGCGGTCGGTCGCGCGGCCTGTCGGCCCGCACCCCTCGAATGCGCGAGCCACGCGCACTCGTCGCTGACCGGCCCCCACGGTCGTTGCCGAGACCGTGGGGGCCGATCGCGGCCCGCACCCCGGATGCGAGAACGGGGCGCGGTGGCGCGTCAGCGCCAGTGGTGCGCGAAGAGCGGGCGGTAGTCCGATCCGGTGCGGAACCAGGCCAGGCCGGCCGGGCCGGCGGCGTACAGGGCGGTGGCGTAGGCGTCGGCGACCGCGAGGTCCGGGCCCACCACGGTGGCCGCCGCCAGGCGTTCGGTCGGCTCACCGGTGTGCGGGTCGACGACGTGCCCGCGCCGCCCGGTCACCCCGGACGTGCCGACCGCGCCGGCGGTCATCTCCAGCACCAGTGGCGCCCGGCGGGTGTCCGTGGGGTGGTGCACCGCGACCCGCCAGGGTCCGCCGTGCGCGGCGTGGCCGCGTACCGTCAGGTCGGCGCCGCTGAGCACGGCGTAGTCGTGGATGCCGGCGGCGCGCAACCGCGCCGCGGCCCGCTCCACCGCCCAGCCGCCGAGCAGGCCGCCGGGGTCGAAGCCGCCCGGTACCGCCCAGGCGTCGAACCAGCCGTCGGTCGCCGCCCGCATCGCGGCACAGCGGTCCACCAGGTCGGCCAACGGCGGGTACGAGTCGGGGCTGATCTCGTCCCGGCGCAGCCGCGAGACCAGGCTGTCCGGTTGGTTCGGGCCGTAGGTGAGGTCGATGGCGCGCAGTTCCGCGACCGCGTCCCGCAGTGCCTCGCCGACGAGCCGGTGGCCCAGCCAGTCGGGCGCGTTGAGGAGCAGGGTGTACTCGGCGGTGGAGGTGTGCACCGTGTGCCGGACGTCGATCCGGTCGTACCCGCCGCCGCCGGTCCGCTCCACCCGGTGGCTGCGGGCGCCCAGGCGCAGGTCGGGGCGCGGCTGGTGGAACGCCATCTGGTCGACCCAGCGGGTCCGGGGCTGCTCGTCGGCCCAGTGGGCCCGCCGCTGGTCGATCCGCATGACACCCGCCCCCTCGCTGGCCTCCGCCGCGGTGCGGCGATGCCGGTCCCGGGCCCCCGTCGACCCAGTCGATCTGACCATAAGCAGTGGAGATGACCGCACCATGAATGCCGGCTGGGAGCCTGCTGTGCATCGGTTCGTCCCGGATGTTGGAAGCCTCGTACCGGGGGACGGGACGCCGACGTACGGTTGCCCAGAACGTCGAGGTGAGGAGCGTCAGGTGGCACGCATCGCGGTGGTGGCCGGCGACGGCATCGGTCCCGAGGTGGTCGGGCAGGCCCGCAAGGTCCTCGACGCGGTGCTGCCCGGGATCGAGGCGACCGAGTACGACCTGGGCGCCGCCCGCTGGCACCGCACCGGCGAGGTGCTCCCCGACGCGGTCCTCGACGAGCTGGCCGGGCACGACGCCATCCTGCTCGGCGCGGTCGGCGACCCGACCGTGCCGCCGGGCGTGCTGGAGCGGGGCCTGCTGCTCAAGCTCCGGTTCGCCTTCGACCAGTACGTCAACCTCCGCCCGTCCCGGCTCTGGCCCGGCGTGACCGGCCCGCTCGCCGCGGTCAAGCCCGGCGAGGTCGACCTCGTCGTGGTCCGTGAGGGCACCGAGGGGCTGTACGCGGGCGCCGGCGGCACGCTGCACCGGGACACGCCCGCCGAGGTGGCCACCGAGGAGAGCCTGAACACCCGGCACGGCGTCGAGCGGGTGATCCGGGACGCGTTCGCCCGGGCCCGCCGGCGGGAACGCCGCAAGGTCACGCTGGTGCACAAGACCAACGTGCTCACCCACGCCGGCTCGCTCTGGTCGCGGGCGTTCGCCCAGGTGGCCGCCGAGCACCCCGACGTGACCACGGAGTACCAGCACGTCGACGCCGCCGCGATGTTCCTGGTGACGAACCCGTCCCGGTACGACGTGGTGGTGACCGACAACCTGTTCGGCGACATCCTCACCGACATCGCCGCCGCCGTGACCGGCGGCATCGGGCTGGCCGCCAGCGGCTGCATCAACCCGGAGGGGCGCTACCCGTCGATGTTCGAGCCGGTGCACGGCTCCGCGCCGGACATCGCCGGCAAGGGCGTCGCCGACCCGGTGGCGGCCGTGCTCTCCGCCGCGCTGCTGCTCGACCAGCTCGGCCACGCGGATGCCGCCGCGCGGGTCACCGCCGCCGTCGCCACGGAGCTGGCCGCGCGCACCCCCGGCGCGCCGCTGCGCACCGACGAGGTCGGCGACCGGCTCGCCGGGTACGCCGTAGCCTGACCGGGCCGACCCTGCTGGCGGCCCGGTTCCGGGCCGCCAGACCCGTTTCCGGGCCAGCTCCGGCCAATTGGCATCGTCGATGTGCCGGGGCGGAGCTATCCGCTGAACGACCGTTCGGGGTAAGTTTCTGGCACCAGTGACGGCGGCGTGCGATCCCGCACGCCGTGGGACCCGCAGGGAGGTCAGCGCGATGAGCGGTGGTGACAAGCTCGATTTCGAGATCCGTCCGAATCCCGCGCCGGTATCCGCCGCCGACCGGGCCGCCCTCCTGGCGAACCCGGGCTTCGGCCGGGTGTTCACCGACCACATGGTGATCGTCCGCTACGCCGAGGGCAAGGGCTGGTACGACGCCCGGATCGAGGCGCGGGCGCCGATCCCGATGGACCCGGCCGCCGCGGTGCTGCACTACGCGCAGGAGATCTTCGAGGGTCTGAAGGCGTACCGGACCGGCGACGGCGCGGTGACGATGTTCCGTCCGGAGGCCAACGCGGCCCGGTTCGCCGCCTCCGCGCGCCGCCTGGCCATGCCGGAGCTGCCGCCGGAGACGTTCGTCGAGTCGCTGCGGCGGTTGGTCGAGATCGACCAGGAGTGGATCCCGGAGCACGAGGACGCCAGCCTCTACCTGCGCCCGTTCATGTTCGCCAGCGAGGTCTTCCTCGGCGTGCGCCCGGCCAACGAATACCTCTACTGCGTGATCGCCTCGCCGGCCGGGGCCTACTTCGCCGGTGGGGTGAAGCCGGTGACCGTGTGGGTCTCCCCGGACTACACCCGGGCGGCGCCCGGTGGCACCGGCGCGGCCAAGTGCGGCGGCAACTACGCCACCTCGCTGGCGGCGCAGGCCGAGGCGATCGAGGCCGGCTGCGACCAGGTGGTCTTCCTGGACGCGGTGGAGCGGCGGTTCGTCGACGAGCTGGGCGGCATGAACGTCTTCTTCGTCTACGACGACGGCACGCTCGTCACCCCGCCGCTGGGCGGCACCATCCTGCCGGGCATCACCCGCGACGCGGTGCTGACCCTGGCCGCCGAGGCCGGGCACGAGGTGCGCGAACAGCCGGTCAGCTTCGCCGACTGGCAGGCGGACGCGGCCAGCGGCCGGCTGCGTGAGGTGTTCGCCTGCGGCACCGCCGCGGTGATCACCCCGATCGGCGGCGTGCGCTTCCCGGACGGTGAGTTCCTCATCGGCGGCGGTGAGCCGGGCCGGACCACCATGGCACTGCGGCAGAAGCTCGTCGACATCCAGCGCGGCCGCGCCGAGGACCGCCACGGCTGGGTCACCCAGGTCCTCTGACCCACCCGCCCACGTCCGTGATCAGGGAGTTCGCGTCTCCTCCGGCCCGGAGGCCGACGCGAACTCCCTGATCCACGACGCGGGGCGGGGTTACTCCAGGAGGTGGGTGCGGAGGGCGGCCAGCTGGGCCTCGGTGACGCCGGCGTGGGTCAGGTAGCCCTCGATCGAGCCGTAGCCGGCGCGCAGCTCGGCCAGGAACAGCTCCATCGCCTCGGCCGGGGAGGCCAGGAACGGCGGCGGGACCTCCTCCGCGTCCGGCAGGGTGGCTCGCACCCAGGCGCTGAACCGCTCGGACGCGGCGGTGCTCAACGCGTAGTCCGCGACCACGTCGTCGTCGGGCACGCCCAGCACGGCGAGCGTCAGCGCGCAGACGATGCCGGTGCGGTCCTTGCCGGCGACGCAGTGCACCACCACCGGCGCGTTGGCGCTGTCGGCGATCAGGCCGATCGCCTCGGCGAGCCCGGCGGTGCCGGTGCGGGCCAGGTCGGCGTAGCGGTCGGCGAGGTAGCGGGCCAGGCTGACGCCGGAGGACTCGAACTGTCGCGCGGCCCAGTCCTCGTGCTCGGGATGGATGTGCCGGTAGGCGAGCCCGTCGTAGGCCGGCACCCGGCCGTCGCGTTCCACCTCGGTCGGGCGGCGCAGGTCGATCACCGTGCGGATGCCGAGCGCGGTGAACGCGGCCCGGTCGTTCTCGTCGATGCGGTGCAGCGAGTCGGAGCGGTAGAGCCGGCGGCGCCGGACGGTGCGCCCGTCACGGGCGCGGTAGCCGCCGACGTCGCGGAAGTTGAACAACGCGGGAAAGGGTGTCTCCGGGGCGTCCACAGCTGACACGGTAACGGCCGGCGGGGCGTTCGGGAGCCCCGCCGGCCGTGCGAGTGGTGTCAGATCCGGGCCGGGCCGTCCGGCGGCAGCGCGGAGTGGTTCTCGCCGTAGTAGCCGCCGAGCTTGTCCCGGTAGGCGGGATCGGCGTGGTTCGCCTCGTCGTACTCCGGGGCGGCCTTGATCTGGTCCTTGTCCCGGTCGACGTAGACCTTCTGCTCGTCGTGGTCGACGTGGTTCACGGTGCCGGCCGGCAGCATGACCTTCTTGCCGAAGATCCACGGGCCGGTGTCGACCACCAGGTAGCTGTCGTCCACCTCGTGGCTCGCCTTGTCGATCTTGCCGATGCTGCCGTCGGTGGCCTCCACCTTGTAGCCGGTGAGGTCCGCGCTGGCCACGCCGGCCTGGTCGCGGTAACGCCACGGGTCGAACGCGCCGGCGGGTGCGCCGCCGGCGTGGGCGCCCTGGCCGCCGTCGCGAACCGGGTCGGTGGCGCCGTGCGTGGTGTGCGGGTCGAGCCTGTCCATAGGGGCAACTCCTGTCCCGACTGTCACAGTCGTCAAGGGAGTGAAAGTCACGCTGTCCCGCGAATTCCTACCCGTTGACCGGCTTTCCAACCCTTCGGAAGACCGCCGAGGGCCGGCGCCGCGATCCGCGACGCCGGCCCGCTCGTGGGGGTCGTGCGACCGGTCAGGCCAGCGCGGCCTCCGCGTCGAGGGTCACCGCGGCGGCGTGCACGACAGCGGCGATCCGCAGCCCCTCGTGCACCTGGTCGCGGCTGAAGCCGGCCGCGCGCAGCGTCTTCTCGTGCGACTCCAGACAGACGCCGCACCCGGTGATCGCCGAGACGGCCAGGCACCACAGCTCGAAGTCGGTCTTCTCCACGCCCGGGCGGGCGATGATCTGCATCCGCAGGCGGGCCGGCAACGACGCGTACTGGTCGTCGCCGATCAGGTGCTTGGCCCGGTAGTAGACGTTGTTCATCGCCATGACCGCCGCCGCGCCCTTGGCCGCCTCGACCGCTTCCGGCGTGAGGTGGCCGGCCGCCTCGGCGGCGATCTCCCGCAGCACCACCGGGTTGCGGGACGCCACCGCGCAGGCCAGCGCCGTGCCCCACGCCTGCTCCGGCTTGAGCGTCGAGGTGGTGATGGTGGAGCTCAGGTTGAGCCGGATGTCCTTGGCGTAGTCGGGCAGGGCCGCCTTGACCGCGTCCAGACCCATCGTCAGGCCCCGGCGCCGGAGAGGAGGGCGTTGGCGTCAAGCGTGGCCCCGCCCTTGTTCCAGTTGCACGGGCAGAGCTCGTCGGTCTGCAGCGCGTCGAGCACCCGCAGGACCTCGGAGACGTTGCGGCCGACCGAACCGGCGGTCACCATGGCGAACTGGATCTCGTTGTTCGGGTCCACGATGAAGGTGGCCCGCTGCGCGACACCGTCGGCGCCGAGCACGCCGCAGGCCTCGGTCAGCTCGCGCTTGATGTCGCTGAGCATCGGGAAGGGCAGCTCGCGCAGGTCCGGGTGGTCCTTTCGCCAGGCGTAGTGGACGAACTCGTTGTCCACGGAGACGCCGAGCACCTGGGCGTCCCGGTCGGCGAACTCGCCGTTGAGGCGACCGAACTCGGCGATCTCGGTCGGGCAGATGAAGGTGAAGTCCTTCGGCCAGAAGAAGACGACGCGCCACTGGCCCTCGTGGGACTTGTGGTGGATCGTCTCGAACGCCTTGTCGGCGTCGAGCGAGACGCAGGCGGTGAGTTCGTACTCGGGGAAGTGGTCACCGACAGTGAGCACGGGTCCTCCTAGACGGTGGTCGGGCGTGGGTGGCCCGACCGGTAACTGGATCAGTTCCAGATACTTCCGTAGTGCCGTTTCGGCTCGTGGGCGGTGGTCACGCGTGTGAAGACGATCACCGGCGAAAGGCGGCGTCCCGGGATGTGGATTTCGCCTCCCAAAAAGCGGCGGAGGTGGCAGAGTGCTCGTCGTGACCAGCTCTGTCCTGATCATTGGCAGCTAGCGCGCCGGCCTTCCCCTCCGCCGAGCGCGCAGACCTCCCGCATCCGCGGGGGGTCTTTTTGTTGCCCCCCCGGGCACGAGAAGAGGACTCCGATGACCTTCCAGGTGTACGACACGACGCTGCGCGACGGTGCCCAGCGTGAAGGCCTCAGCTACTCGGTGGTCGACAAGCTGGCGGTGGCCCGCCTGCTCGACGACCTCGGGGTCGGCTTCATCGAGGGCGGCTGGCCGGGGGCGGTACCCAAGGACACCGAGTTCTTCCGCCGGGCCCGTACCGAGCTGGAGCTGCGGCACGCGGTCCTGGTCGCCTTCGGCGCCACCCGCAAGGCCGGCCTGGCGGTCGAGGACGACCCGCAGGTGCGGGGGCTGCTCGACGCCGGGACGCCGGCGGTGGCGCTGGTCGCCAAGGCGGACCTGCGGCACGTCGAGCGGGCGTTGCGCACCACCGCCGAGGAGAATCTGGCGATGATCCGCGACACCGTCGCGTACCTGGTGGCGCAGGGGCGGCGGGTCTTCGTCGACGGGGAGCACACCTTCGACGGCTTCCGCCACGACCCGGGCTACACCGCCGCCGTGGCGCAGGCCGCGCTGGCCGCCGGCGCCGAGCGGTTCGTGCTCTGCGACACCAACGGCGGCATGCTGCCCTCCCAGGTTACCGCCGCGATCGCCGACCTGGTCGAGCGGACCGGCATCGCCCCGGAGCGGCTGGGCATGCACGCCCAGAACGACACCGCGTGCGCGGTCGCCAACACGATCGCGGCGGTCGAGGCCGGCGTCCGGCACGTGCAGGGCACCGCCAACGGCTACGGCGAACGCCCCGGCAACGCCGACCTCTTCGCGATCGTGGCCAACCTCCAGCTCAAGCTCGGCATGCCCGTCCTACCGGAGGGCTGCCTGGAACAGATGGTGCGGGTCTCGCACGCCATCGCCGAGATCGCCAACATCGCCCCCGACACCCACCAGGCCTACGTCGGGGCCGCCGCCTTCGCCCACAAGGCGGGGCTGCACGCGAGCGCGATCAAGGTCGACCCGTTGCTCTACAACCACGTCGACCCGGCCGTGGTGGGCAACGACATGCGGATCCTGGTGACCGAGATGGCCGGCCGGGCCAGCATCGAGCTCAAGAGCCGCGAGCTCGGCCTGGACCTGGCCGGTCATCCGGACGCGCTGTCCTCGGTCACCGCGCGGGTCAAGGAACTGGAGGCCGGCGGCTGGTCGTTCGAGGCCGCCGACGCCTCGTTCGAGCTGTTGGTCCGCTCGGAGCTGCCGGACGCGGCGCCGGCCCGGCCGTTCGCGCTCGAGTCGTACCGGGTGCTGGTCGAGCACCGCGAGGACGGCGCGGTCGTCTCCGAGGCGACCGTGAAGATCCGGGTACGCGGCGAGCGCGTGATCGCCACCGCCGAGGGCAACGGCCCGGTCAACGCGTTGGACGAGGCGCTGCGGGTAGGGCTGGCCCGGCACTACCCGGAGCTGCGCGACTTCGAGCTGGCCGACTACAAGGTCCGCATCCTGGAGGGCAGCCACGGCACCGGCGCGGTGACCCGGGTGCTTGTCGAGACCGCCGGCGCGGGCCGGGACTGGACCACCGTGGGCGTGCACCCCAACGTGGTCGAGGCCAGCTGGCACGCCCTGGTCGACGCGCTCACCTACGGCCTGGACCGGGCCCGGGTGCAGGGCGGGGCGACCGCCTGAGCCGGTGGGCTCACGCCGCCGGCAGGCGCAGTTCGGCCAGCAGCGCCCGGTGGTCGCTGCCGGGCACCGGCCAGGTGCCGGCGGCGCGGACCGCGATCCGCCGGTCGACGAGCACATGGTCGATGGTGACCGGCGGGATCGGATCCCCGTCGTACGGGCCCCACGTGCCACCGAGCCCGGCGCCGGTCGCGTCGGCGGCGTCGGTGTAGCCGGTCGCGATCAGGTCGCGCAGCGCCGCGTGGTCCAGGGTGGCGTTGAAGTCCCCGGCCAGCACCGTGAGCCCGCCGGCCGGGGTGGCCGGCGGCTGCGCGCGCTGGTCGGTCCACCAGTCCGGCACCACGTCGACCGCGTACGGCGCGGCCGGGTGCGCCGACTCCACCCGCAGCGGCGGTGCTCCCGGCACCGCCACCGTGCCGTACGCCTGGGTGAAGAAGAAGCCCCGGTTGCGCCGGTGGCCGGTGTCGCTCAGCGGGTGGCGGGCGTACAGGCCGGATCCGGTGGCGCCCACCTCGGGGCTCAGCGACCGGTGCGGCAGCAGCGTGGCCAGGCCGAGCCGGTCGAGGTCGGCGGCGAGCTGCGGGGTGAGTTCCTGCACGGTGAGCACGTCCACCCGCCGCGCCCGGACCAGGTCCACCAGGGCTGCCGGGTCGGCCGAGCCGAGGCGCAGGTTGGCGGTGAGCAGCCGCAGCGTCGGGCCGGTGGCCGGTGGCCGGTCGTCCGGCAGCGCGCGCGGGG
>NZ_CADEAU010000072.1 GCF_902825405.1 Micromonospora maritima
GTGGTGTTCACCGGCGGGTGGCCGCACGGGCCGGCCGGCGCGCCGGGCCCGCCGGCCGGCTTCCGGGAGGGTGAGCTGATGCGCGTGCTCGCCCACGACGCCGGCCTCGACGCCTACGTCCGCTCGGACGCCGAGACCCGGTCCCGCACCACGTTGCAGAACCTGGCCCACACCGTCCAGGACGGCCTGCTCGACCCGGCCGAGTTCACCGTGGACCGTCCACTCGGGCTGGTCTCCCATCCCTGGCACCTGCCCCGCGTCCGGCTGCTCGCCGCTCGGGTCCTCGGCCTGTCCGGCCCGGCGTTGCGGGACGTGCCGGTGACCGGGCCGGATCCGGTGCCGGCGCGCCGGGAGCGGGCCGCCCGGGTCGCCTGCCGGCTCGGCTATCTCGGCCTGCGTACCCCGGAGGCGCTGCTGCGCCGCGAGCGCGGACTGACCCGGGCGGCCCGGTTGCTCGGCGGCGGGCGGGGATTCGCCGTCCGACGGTCGGGGTAGAACGCTCGTCGATCGACCCGCGGACCTGCCGACGGGCGAGTCCCCCGGGAGGTTTCCGTGATCGCGCTCGTGCCGGTGTACCGACCGGGTGACCGTCTGCCGCCGCTCGTCACCGACCTGGTCGCGGCGCTGCCCGGAGCGTCCGTGCTCGTCGTCGACGACGGCAGCGGCCCGGCCGCCGCCGGGGTGCTCGCCGAGGCCCGCGCCCGGGGCGCGACCGTGCTGCGCCGCCGGGTCAACCGGGGCAAGGGCGTGGTGCTGCGCACCGGCTTCCGGTACGCCGTGACCGACCGTCCCGGCCAGGACGTGGTGTGTGTGGACGCCGACGGCCAGCACCGGGTGGACGACGTGGTCCGGGTGGCCGACCGGATGCGCGCCACCGGCGCGGCGACGCTCGGCGTACGCCGGTTCGACGGCGAGGTCCCGGCCCGCAGCCGGTTCGGCAACGCGGCCACCCGGGCGGCGTTCCGGCTGGCCACCGGCCGGGACGTGCGGGACACCCAGACCGGGCTGCGCGCCTACCCGGCGGGGATGCTGGGTTGGCTCGGCACCGTCCCCGGCGACCGCTTCGAGTACGAGATGAACGTGCTGCTGCACGCCGTCCGGGACGGACTGCCGATCGAGCAGGTCGACATCGCCACCCACTACCACGCCGGCAACTCGGGCTCGCACTTCTCCGCGCTCGCCGACTCGGTGCGGATCTACCGGCCGCTCGTCGGCTTCGCCGCCGCCCGCCTGCTCTCCCCCGCGCCGTCGCAGCCCCACCCGCCGGTGGCGGGCGTCACGCCCGCGCGTCCCACACCTGTGGCGCGAACTCCCTGATCACCGGCTCAGCCCTGTCGGGCCTTCTGCCGCCGGTCGGTCTTGTTGATCACGAACAGCTTGCCGCGACGCCGGACCACTATCGAGTTGGCCTTGCGCGTCAACGCGCGCAGGGAGCTCCGGACCTTCATCACGCCCTCCCGTTCCCGCCGGTGTCCGTCCGGTGACGGGTACCCGTCGGGGTCGCGGTCATGCCCGGGGGCGGCCGGCGCGTGCGGCCGGCCGCCCCCGGACGGTGGTCACGGGTAGCTGACCACGTTCACCGGCACGGTGTTCGTGCCCTGCGCGGTGCCGCCGGTGTCGTTGATGACGTGGGTGATCGACCCGTTCCCGCCCAGCGAGACGGTGAGCAGGTCGTGGAACCGGACGCCCGACCTGGTGGGGGCCTCGAAGGAGTGGTAGGCCGCGATGGTGGGGTCGACGTTGAAGTAGCAGTAGCTGCCCATGCCCCACCCCTCGAACGTGGTGACCGCGTCGGCGACCTTGAACGCGGCGTAGCCCACCCGGGAGCCGTTCATCCAGGAGGCCGCGTTCGGCGGGTCGTACGGCAACTCGTTCTGGAAGAAGATCGTCCGCCCGTTGTTCCCGTTCCAGATCACCTCGTACTTCTGGTAGTGCTCGACGAAGAGCCCGAGCGCGGTGACGTTGTCGCCGTTGACGATCAGTCCGGTGTCGGCGGTGTTGACCGTCCAGCCGATGCCGGTGCCGTGGTCACCCCGCCAGGCCCAGATGTGGTCGATCAGCGCGTCGTCCTGGTTGACCACCAGGCTCGTGGTGGCCCTGCCGGCGTGGGCGCCGCCGATGCGGAAGAAGACGTCCTGGATCGAGGTCGGGTTGGTGGCGTGGCTGGCGGTCGACCCGGCCGGGCCGACCTGGAGCAGCACCGGCGAGTTCACCGCGCCGGCGTCGAACAGCAGCCCGGCGAGGCGAACGCCGTCGACGTCGGCGACGGTCATCGGCACCACGCCGTTCTGCGGCACCAGCGTCGGGTAGCCGATGCCGAGCACCACCGTGCCGGGCCGGTTGACCGCGATGCTCTGGTCGACGTCGTAGACGCCGGGGGTGAAGAGCAGGTTCAGGCCCTGGGCCAGCGCGGTGTTGATGGTGGCCGCCGAGTCGCCGGGCCGGGCCACGTAGAACTGGCTCAGCGGGATCGACGTGCCCGGGGTGGAGCCGCCCAGCCAGGACGCCCCGCTGGCGCTGGTCCGGGTGGACGGGACGAAGACCTGGTAGGCGCCGTTGCCGTCGAGGTAGAGGTAGGGCACGTCGCGGCTGACCGGGGTCTGCGCGAGCGTGGTGTACGGCGGGTTCGGGAAGCTGGTCGCGGGCGCGCCGACCACCCCGGAGTTGGTCACGTTCCACACCGCGTTGAGGTAGCCGCCCACGTTGCTGTCCCGGGTGTACCACTGCTGCTGCGAGTACGGCTGCACCACGCCTGTCACCCTGCTGTCCGCGATGTAGCCGCCGCTGGCCCAGCCGTAGCCGTTCGGGGCCAGGTTCAGGTCGCCCTGGATGTCCATCCGGCGGAACGGCGCGGCCTGCGACACCGCCCACCGGGTGGCCCCGGCCGACGGAAAGACCTGCATGTTCGACGCCGAGCGCCAGAAGTTCTGGGTGGCGTTGCCGTTGAACCAGCCGGCGTCCACGGTCACGTCGCCGTGGATGCGCACGTCGCCGGGGTTCCGGCCGAGCCCAATGATCGAGGTGTAGAAGCCGATCTGCGCGTTGATCCCGGAGTAGTCGCCCGGCTTGAACATCAGCGCGTACCGCTGGGTGCCGAACTGGTTGGACTCCTGGGTGCGGAAGACGGCGTCGAGTTGGGCCTGGATGGTGGCGGCCGACATCGACGGGTCGAACGTGACGACGTTGGGTCCGAGCGACCCGCCGCCGGGGATGGTGCCGCCGCCGGTGGTGTTGACCACGACCTCCCACAGTGAGTAGCCGTAACCGGTGCCCCGGGCGGTGCCGTACACCCGCAGGTAGCGACCCGATCCGCTGACGGTCAGCGCGTCGGTGCCGCCGTCACCGCTGGTGGTGCCGTAGACGGAGGTCCAGGTGGCACCGTCGGTCGAGGTCTGGATCTGGTATGCCCGCGCGTACGCGGCCTCCCAGCTCAGCGTCACCCGGCACACGGTGCGGACGCTGCCCAGGTCGACCCGGAGCCACTGCGGGTCGGCGGCGGCGCTGGCCCAGCGGGTGCCCGGGTTGCCGTCGACGGCCGCGCCGGCCGGGGTGCCGGCGTTCTCGGTCGAGGAGGCGGTGGCCGGCCGGCCCTGGGCGGCGTTCGTCGCGGTGTCGCAGCCGCCGCTGCCGCCGCCGGTGGTGCCGTAGACCTGGAACTCCCAGAGCGAGTAGCCGTAGCCGGTGGCCCGGGCGGTGCCGTACACCCGCACGTAGCGGCCGGTGCCGGTGACGGTGAGGTCGTCGGTGCCGCCGTCACCGTTGGTCGTGCCGAACACGGTGGTCCAGGTGGCGCCGTCGGTCGAGGTCTGCACCTGGTACGCCCGCGCGTAGGCCCCCTCCCAGGCCAGGCTGACCCGGGAGACGGTGGCGGTCGCGCCGAGGTCGACCTGGATCCACTGGGGATCGGCGAACGCGCTGGACCAGCGGGTGCCGGCGTTGCCGTCGGTGGCATTCGACGCCGGGGTGCCGGCGTTCTCGGTCGAGGAGGCGGTGGTGGGCCGCCCCTGGGACAGCAGCGGGTCGGCGGCGCGGGCCGGGCCGGGCGGGCCGACAAGCGCCACGGCGGCGAGCAGGACGGTCAGCGCGGCGACCGTCCGCCGGACCGACCGGCGGGGTGGTGACGGCAGGAGTCGTACGGGTGACATGGGCATCTCCGGGACGGGAGGAGTGCGGGGCGGGGGTTGCGGTTCCGGTGCGGTGGACGGGTTCCGGCCGGGTGACCGGTGCACGCCCGTGCGGTGGACCATCCCCGCGCGCAGTGGCGCATGTCAATTCCTGGGAGCCCTGCGCCCTCCTTTTTTCGCGCCTTGTGAAAAGTCCGGAACAAAGCCTCCTGCCGTGATCGGATCCGATACGCGCAGGGGTGGCGGCAGCGATGCCGCCACCCCTGCCGTGATTCGGGTCGACGTGGTCAGGCGACGGCGCAGGGGCTGCCGTTGAGCGTGAACGCGGCGGGACTACCGGTGTTGCCGGTGTGGGTGGCCTGGAAACCGATGGTCACCGAGCCGCCCGGGGCGATCGCGCCGTTGTAGGAGACGTTGCGGGCGGTCACCGCCCCGCTGGTCGGCGCGTACGTGGCGTTCCAGCCACCGGTGATCGTCTGCCCGCCCGGCAGGGTGAAGGCTAGACTCCAGCCGTTGACCGGCGCGGTGCCCGTGTTCGTGATCGTCACGGACGCGGTCAGTCCGGTGTTCCAGGCGTTCACCACGTACCCGACCCGGCACGCGCCCGACGGCGGCGGCGTGGTGGGCGGGGCCGTGGTCGGCGGCGGCGTGGTGGGCGGGGCCGTGGTCGGCGGCGGCGTGGTCGGCGGCGGTGTGGTGGGCGGGGCGCTGGTCGGCGGGGCGCTGCCGTCCAGGCCGAAGAAGCGGATCGCCTGGGCCGCGTCGACCGGCAGGTTGTGCGAGACGCCCTGCATGCTGATCGCCTCGACGGTCGCGGTGCCGCCGGTGCCGCCGTACCGGGTGCGTGTCCAGCCGGCCTGCGGACTGTCCGTGTACGCGGGCGTCTGGCTCAGCCCGTTGACGTTGGTCCACTGGTCGATCTCCTCGCCGAAGTTCGGGTAGCGCAGCGTCTCGTCGTTGGTGCCGTGCCAGAGCTGCATCCGGGGTCGCGGGCCGGCGTAGCCCGGATACGCGTTGCGCACCAGGTCGCCCCACTGCTGCGGGGTCTTCAGGACCTGCCCGTTGGCGCACTCGCTGTTCCACTCCGAGCCGTTGGTGGTGGCGAAGCAGCCGAACGGCACCCCGGCGAAGGCCGACCCGGCACGGAACACGTCCGGATAGACGCCGAGCAGCACGTTCGTCATCATCGCCCCGGACGAGGTGCCGGTGGTGAAGATCCGCTCCGGGTCGACCGGGTACCGCTGCCGCACGTAGTCCACCATGGACTTGATGCCCACCGGGTCGCTCCCGCCGTCGCGGCGCAGCGCCTGCGGCGACGAGACGTCGAAGCACTTGCTGCTGCGGGTGACCGACGGGTAGACGACGACGTAGCCGTACCGGTCGGCGAGCGCCGCGAACTGGGTGCCGGAGTACATGGCCGGACCGCTGCCGGTGCAGTAGTGGTTGACCACCAGCAGCCCCGGCCGGGGCGCGACGGCGTCCGGGACGTACAGGTACATCCGCAGGTTGCTCGGGTTGGCGCCGAAGTTCGTCACCTCGGTCAGCGCCGCCGCGGCGGCCGGACCCGGGGCGGCCAGCGCCGCCACGGCGGCGAGCCCGGCCGCGGCCAGGGCCGCGCCGAGCAGCCGGAGCCTGCTCCTTCTGGACAGCATGGGTTCTCCTCTGTGGTGGGGACACCGCGCAGTGGCGCGTCGCGGCGTGGTCGCCGACGAGGCGCCTGCGAAGGCGGCCCGGACCCTCGGAGACGAGATAGACGATCGCAGATAGATGCGGTCGGATCGGAGTCTAGGCCCCCGGCCCGGAGTCGACAACCGACCCGGCGGGCGCGGCCCGCCGGCGCACCTCGGCCAGCATGTCGTCGACCGAGCCCGCCGGATCGGTGATCGGGAACTGCACCACCCGGACCACGGCGTCGGGGTCGACCAGCAGGGTGAGCCGCTTGAACCGGACCACTCCGCCCGCGCGGAAGGTGGGCAGCAGCAGTCCCGCGGCGAGCCGGGCGTCCTCGTCGGCGAGCAGCGGGTACGGCAACCGGGCGTGGTCCACGAACGCGGCAAGCTGGTCCGGACGCTGGGTGCTGACGCCGCGCACCTCCGCCCCGGCGGCCCGGAACGACGCGTACCGGTCGGCGTACGTCCGGGACTCGAGCGTGCAGCCGACCGCTCCGGGGATGTCCGACCAGCCGGGCGGCAGGTGCGGCGCATCCGGGGCGAACGCGCCGGGGAACAGGTAGAGCACGGTCCACCGGCCGGGAACGGCCGGCGACGCGGTGGTGCCGTCGTGCACGGCCAGGTCCACCGGAGGCAGCCGCCGGCCGACGAGCCGGTGCAGGCGACGCGACTCGGCCGAGTCGGCCTCGGCGGTGCCGGTCAGCGCGCCGTCCCCCATCACGTGCCGGGTCCCCCAGTCCTGGAGCGCGACCAGGACCGGCAGCAGGCCCTCGCCCTTGGCGGTCAACAGGTAGTCGTAACGCGGCGGGCGGGTCGAGTAGGGCTCGCGCCGCAGGACCCCCTCGGCCACCAGGGCGCCGAGCCGTTCGGCAAGCGCCCGCCGGCTGACGCCCAGCGCGCGCTGGACGGCGTCGAACCGCGTCGTGCCGCCGGCGATCTCGCGCAGGACGAGCACCGCCCACCAGTCGCCGAGCACTCCCAGCGCCTGCGCGATGCCGCAGTCGGCGTCGACGAGGTCCGACCGTTTCACACGCCACCTCCGAAACCGACTATAGTCCGTTCCAGATTGGAACTCACTGGCTCGGATCGGGGGTTGACGGCATGTCCGTCGAGCAGCGGGCCGGGGTGTTCTGGCGCTGGTGGGCCGCCGGCACCACCAGCTACCTGGGGTCGGCGGTCGGCGCGGTGGCGCTGCCGCTCACCGCGCTGACCGTGCTCGACGCCTCCGCCTTCGAGATGGGGTTGGTCGCCGCCGCGAGCTTCGCCGCCTGGCTGGTGATCGGCCTGCCGGCCGGCGTGATCGTGCAGCGGCTGCCGTTGCGCGGCGCGCAGGTGGGCGCGGACCTGGCCCGGGCCGTGGCCGTGGCGTCGGTGCCGCTGGCCTGGTGGTGGGACCGGCTGACGGTGGCCCAACTGGTCGTCGTGGCGCTCGTGGTGGGCTTCGCCAACGTGCTGTTCGACGTCGCCAACGCCACGTTCCTGCCCGCCGTGGTCCCGCGCGAGCAGCTGCACGCCCGCAACAGCCTCACCTCGGCCACGCACGCCGCCACCCAGCTCGGCGGCCCCTCCCTGGGCGGTGTGGCGGTGCAGGCGCTCGGTGCGGTGCCGGCCGTGCTTGTCGACGCCGTCAGCTACCTCGTCTCGGCGGCGCTGCTCGCCTCGCTGCCCGCGCGCCGCGCCGACGTGCCGGACCGCTGGCCCCCGCTGCGGGCGATGATCGGCGAGGGCTGGCGGTACGTCACCCGGCACCCGGTGATGGGACCGACCATGTGGACCGCCACCGCGGTCAACTTCGTCTGCGGCGCCCAACTGGCGATCTATCCGCTCTACCTGGTGCGCGAGCTGCACGCCCCGGCCGCGCTGGTCGGCCTCCTGCTCGCCGTCGAGGGCGTCGGGTCCCTGGTCGGCGCGGCCCTGACCCCGTGGATCACGCGCCGGTGGGGAACCGCGCGGTCGCTGGTGGCCGCCTGCCTCGTGTCGGTCGGTGGCGCGGCCCTGGTGCCGGTGGGCGTCGGGTGGCCGGCGTACGCCGCCTTCGCGGTGGGCAACGTGCTCTTCGCCGGCGGGGTCGTCGTGCTCAGCGTGACGACCCGCACCTACCGGCAGACCGCCAGCCCGCCCGACCTGCTCTCCCGGGTGATGGCCACGGTCCGCTTCGTCTCCTGGGGCGCCATCCCCGTCGGTGGGTTGCTCGCCGGCGCCCTGGCCGGGACGGCCGGCGCCCGCGCCACCCTGTTCTGCTTCGCCGCGGCCACCATGCTGGCGCCGCTGGCCCTGTTGCTCTCCCCGGTCCGCCGTCTGCGCGACCTGACCGACCTGCGCGTCGACGGATCGCCCACCCCGGAACCGGTCGCCGCGCCCTGAGCCCCCGTCAGTCCGGCAGCACCGCCGCCGCCACCCGCCGGACCCGGTCCGCGCGGGTCAGCACGTCGACGTTGTCGAGGTACTGGTCCACCGCGCCGACCGGCGGCCGGGCCCGCAGGTCCGGGTCGGTGATCGCGGCGCGCAGCGCCTCGGTGAACCGCCCGGCGTGCAGCACCAGGAACGGCCGGTCGTGGAACGGCCGCGCGGTCGGGTCCACGGGCGCGGCGAGCCCGGTGCCGTTGGTCCAGTCGGCCACCGTCTCCGACGCGCGCACCAGACCGGTCTGCCGGGTCGGCCAGTCACCCGGCCCGAGCGCCGTGGTCAGCGCGTCCACCACGGGCGCCGCCCGCGGCAACGCGGCGAAGACGGTGCCGAGCCACTTCGCGTACGGGGGCCAGCACCGCCGCGCCACCAGGCCCAGAAGCATCAGGTCCCGGGTCAGCCCGGCGGTCACCACCCGGCTGCCCAGGTCGTCGCCGACCTCGGCGCAGCGGCCGGCCAGGTGCTCGGCCTGCGCCACCCGCTGCCAGGACGCCGCCAGGACGTGGCGCCAGACGTCGTCCGGATACCAGGCCAGACGCGCCCGGACGGCGGTGAGCGCACCGTCCAGCCCGTCGTGGAACACCGCCCCGCCGGTCAGCTCCGCCAGCCGCTGGGTGGGTGTCGCCAGCCAGTCCGCCGCCGTCAGTCCGTCACGCGGGTCGACGCCCAGCCGGTCGCGCAGCCACCCGCCCAGCTCGTCGACGCTCACGCCGTGCCGGTCACCGTCCGCCCGGACCGTGCCGAGCCGGACCGTCGGACCGCCGGCGAACCGGGTCGGCCAGCCGAGGAACTCCGCCGGCAGCTCCGCGTCGAGCACCGCCCGCACCGGCGCCACGTCCGACGCGGCGGCGACGAAGAGCTGGGTACGCGGACCCCAGTCGTGGTCGGTGGAGCGCGCCGTGTCGAGGCCGAGCAGCTCGGAGCCGCCGTCGAGCAGCCCGGCGGCGTAGCGCAGGCCGGGCAGCCGTCGGGCCAGCAGCGGACCCACCACCTCGTCGTGGAACCGGCGGGCCAGGGTCAGGCCGGGTACGAAGCTCACTATGTCAGTCTGCGTACCGCCGGCCGTCCGCGCCCGCGGGTTTTCCGGCGCCACCCCGGCCTCCCCCATGTCGTCGGAGGGCTGTGCCACGCTGGTCGGCGTGGCACACCGACCCCCGATCCTGCTGATCGACTCCCCCAGCCTCTACTTCCGCGCCTACTTCGGCATCCCCGAGTCGGCGGCGAGGACGGACGACGGCCAGCCGGTCAACGCCGTGCGCGGGTTCCTCGACATGCTCGCCCAGCTGGTGCGCACCCGGCGGCCCGACCGGATGGTCTGCGCGCTCGACTACGACTGGCGGCCGGCGTGGCGGGTGGAGCTGCTCCCGTCGTACAAGGCGCACCGGGTCGCGCCCGAGGGCGGCGAGGTCGTGCCGGACACGCTGTCCCCACAGGTGCCGATGATCCTGGAGGTCCTGGACGCGCTCGGCATCCCCGCCGTGGGCGCCGACGGCTACGAGGCCGACGACGTGCTCGGCACGCTGTCGGTGACCCAGCCCGGCCCGGCCGAGGTGGTCTCCGGCGACCGCGACCTGTTCCAACTCGTCGACGACGACCGGCAGGTGCGCCTGCTCTACGTCGGTCGCGGCGTGGCCAAGCTCGACGACTGCGACGACGCGGCGGTCCGGGGTCGTTACGGCGTGCCCGCCGACCGGTACGCCGACTTCGCCGCCCTGCGCGGCGACCCGAGCGACGGCCTGCCCGGGGTGCCCGGCGTGGGCGAGAAGACCGCCGCCCGGCTGATCGAGCGCTACGGCGGGCTCGACGGCATCCTGGCCGCGCTGGACGACCCCGGGTCCGGCTTCGCGCCCGGGCTGCGCGGCAAGCTCGACGCCGCCCGCGACTACCTGGCGGTGGCGCCAACGGTGGTCCGGGTCGCCACCGACGTGCCGCTGCCCGAGCTGAGCGCGGCGCTGCCGACGTCCCCGGCGGATCCGGACCGGCTGCTCGACCTGGCGCAACGCTGGAACCTGGCCGGCTCCTGCCGCCGGCTGGTCGACGCCCTCGCCGCCCCCCGCACCTGACGGGCCGAGCCGCGCCGGCGACCTGACCGCCGCCACCTCGGCGGAGTGGCGGCATCGGCGGCCACCGGACCCCGCCACCTCCCCGAGCTGGTGTCGATCACTGCCGGGGTGGTGGCCGGGCGGCTGACCGGTCGTGATCAGTTGATCACGACGGGCGGTCAGTGCGCCGGCGCGACGGGAACGGGGTGCCGGGCTGGGCCAGCGTGGAGCGGCTGCGCAGGCCCACCGGGTCCGGCGCCGGCTCGGCCGGGGCCGCCGCCGACGCGCCGTCGAGCCGTGCGGCCACGTACGCGGCACCCGCCCGGTCGTCGTCCGAGGGGGCCGCGAGCAGCGCGTAGACCAGCCCGACCACGCCGAAGACGACGGCGAGCACGATCGGCACCAGCAGGCCGCTCACCTCGGTGCCGGTGGCCGCCCCGCGGCCCTCGTGCAGGTGCACCGACAGCGCACTCATGCCGGTGAAGTGCATGCCGTTGACCGCGATGCCCATGACCAGCGCGGAGGCGATGATGGCGAGCGCCCGCCGGACGGTCATCGCCAGCCACAGCGCCACCGTGGCGGCCACCAGCGCGATGACGACGGAGAGCGCCACCCGCAGCCGGTCGTAGCCGAGCGAACCGTCCAGCCGCATGGCGGCCATCCCGGTGTAGTGCATGGCGGCCACCCCGGCGCCGGTGAAGAACCCGCCGGCGAGCAGCCGCACGCCGGTGAGCCGGCCGGTGCCGACGATGGCCAGGCCGATGCCGACGGCAGCCACCGCGATGGCCGTGCTGGCCGCGGTCAGCGGCACGTCGTAGCGGATCCGGGTGCCGCTGACGGCGAAGCCGAGCATCGCCATGAAGTGCATCGCCCAGATGGCCGTGCCGCCCAGGGCCCAGGCCGCGAGCAGCCCCCACCACACCCGCTGGCCGGCGCCCGTGGCGGTCCGGATCCGGCCGGCGCAGACCAGGCCGAGCGCCGAGCCGAGCACGGACAGCGCGTAGCTGAGCGCGGGCGTGATCCACCCGTACTCAAAGTGATTGATCTCGCCCACGGCGACCTTCCCCCCGATCTGCTACCGACGCGTAACCCGCGCCCCGGACATGATCGGGCAGGCGTTGACCAGGCATGACACCGGCCCCCCGGGTGTTCGGGGGGTGGTGTCACAGTGACGGAGCGATGCGTCGATTTCCCACCGACGGTGACCGAAAGTGATTGTCAGGCGGAGGCGTGGTAGGCCAGGACGCCCCGGTTGACCGCCGCGATGGCCTGCCGCGCGGTGGCGCGCAGCTCCGTGGACGCGCCGCCCGAGTCGGCGAGCTGGCCGAGCAGGTCGACCACCTGCCGCGCCCACCGGACGAAGTCGCCGGCCGGCATCTCGCCGTCCACCTGGTGCCCGCTGGCGAGCACCTTGGCGAGCGCCTCCCCGCGCGCCCACCGGTAGATCGGCCAGGCGAAGCCCAGGTCCGGCTCGCGGGTGACGGTCAACCCGCGCGCCGCCTCGTCCGCCTCGATGTCGCCCCACAGCTTGAGCGTCTCGTCGACCGCGTCGGCGACCGCGCCGCGCGGCAGCGAGGCCCGCTCGTCGACGTCGCGCCGGGCCTCGAAGACCACCACCGACACGGCGGCGGCCAGCTCGGCCGGGGAGAGGCCGTCCCACACGCGGCGGCGCAGGCACTCGGCGACCAGCAGGTCGGCCTCGGTCCAGATCCGGGCCAGCATCCGGCCGGCGTCGGTCACCTCCCCGTCGGCGGCCAGGTAGCCGCGCGCGGTGAGCAGGGCGACGATCCGGTCGAACGTACGGGCCAGCGAACCGGTCCGCCCGGACACCCGCTGGCGCAGCTCGTCGGTGTCGCGCTCCAGCCGGCGCCGGCGCTCCGCCCAGCGGGCGTGCTCCTCCCGGTCCGGACAGGCGTGGCAGGGATGGGCACGCAGCTCGACCCGGAGCTGGCTGAGCCGGTGGTCCTCCCCCGCCGCCTGGCGGGACCGCCCGCCCCGGCGGCCGCCGTGCCGGTCCAGGCCGGTGCCGCTGACCGCGGCGGCCAGGTCGCGCCGGGCCGCCGGGGAACGGTGGTTGAAGTGCTTCGGCACCCGGATGCGGGTCAGCACCTCGGCCGGGGTGGTGAAGTCGCCCGGGCTGACCCGACCGGCCCAGCGGTCCTGGGTGAGCACCAGCGGGCGGGGTTCGCCGAAGCCTCCGGTGGCCGGGTCGAGCACCACGGCCAACCCGGCCCGCCGCCCGGACGGCACCCGGATCACGTCGCCGACCCGCAGCCGCTCCAGCGAGGCCACGGCCGCCGCCTTGCGCTGGGTCTGCCCCTGCCGGGCGATGGCGCGCTCCCGGTCGGCGATCGCCACCCGCAGCGCGAAGTATTCGTCGAAGTCGCCCTGGTGGCATGCGGCGTCCGCGCCGTACGCCTCGATCGTCTCGGTGTTGCGCTGCACCTGCCGGGCCAGGCCGACCACCGACCGGTCCGCCTGGAACTGCGCGAAGGAGGACTCCAGCAGCTCTCGGGCCGGCGCCGCCCCGACGCTGCCGACCAGGTTGACGGCCATGTTGTAGGACGGCCGGAAGCTGGACCGCAGCGGATAGGTGCGGGTGGACGCGAGCCCGGCCACGTGCCGGGGGTCGGTCTCCGGCGACCAGACCACCACCGCGTGCCCCTCGACGTCGATGCCCCGCCGACCGGCCCGGCCGGTGAGCTGGGTGTATTCGCCCGGGGTGAGGTCGACGTGTGCCTCGCCGTTGAACTTCACCAGGCGTTCCAGCACCACGCAGCGGGCCGGCATGTTGATGCCCAGCGCCAGCGTCTCGGTGGCGAAGACCGCCTTGACCAGGCCGCGCACGAACAGTTCCTCGACGACCTCCTTGAACGCCGGGAGCATGCCGGCGTGGTGGGCGGCCAGGCCGCGCTCCAGCCCGTCGAGCCACTCCCAGTAGCCCAGCACGGACAGGTCCTCGCCGGGGATGGCGGTGACCCGGGACTCCACCACCCGACGGATCTCGGCGCGCTCGTCCGGAGAGGTGAGCCGCAGGCCGGCGGCGAGGCACTGCTGCACGGCGGCGTCGCAGCCGGCCCGGCTGAAGATGAACAGGATCGCCGGGAGCAGCCCCTCGCGGTCGAGCCGGTCGACGATGTCCGGGCGCATCGGGCCCCGCCAGCGCGGGCCGCGTCGCCCGCCGCCCGGGCCGGCGCTGCGCCCCTCGCCCAGCTCCAGCCGGCGCATCGTGTCCCGGGTGTAGCGCAGCAGCTCCGGGTGCACGTCGTGCTTGCGGGCCGCGTCCGCGTCGTGGAACAGGTCGAACATCCGCTTGCCGACCAGCATGTGCTGCCACAGCGGCACCGGGCGGTGCTCGGAGACCACCACGGCGGTCTCGCCGCGCACGGTGACCAGCCAGTCGGCGAACTCCTCGGCGTTGGAGACGGTGGCCGACAGCGAGACCAGCGTGACCGACTCCGGCAGGTGGATGATCACCTCTTCCCAGACCCCACCACGGAACCGGTCGGCGAGGTAGTGGACCTCGTCCATCACCACGTAGGCCAGGCCGTCGAGCGTGGCCGAGCCGGCGTAGAGCATGTTGCGCAGCACCTCGGTGGTCATCACCACCACGGGCGCGTCGCCGTTGATCGCGTTGTCGCCGGTGAGCAGACCGACGTGCTCGGCGCCGTAGCGGTCGACCAGGTCGTGGTACTTCTGGTTGGACAGCGCCTTGATCGGCGTGGTGTAGAAGCACTTGCGCCGGGTCGTCGTGTCGCCCGCCGGCGCGCCGGGGGCGCCGCGCAGCGCCAGGTGCACCGCGAACTCCCCCACCACGGTCTTGCCCGCGCCGGTCGGCGCGCAGACCAGCACCCCGCTGCCCCGCTCCAGGGACTCGCACGCCTCACGCTGGAAGTCGTCGAGATCGAACCCGAGGTCGCGGGAGAATTCGTCCAGGGCCGGGAAGGCGGAGGCCTGCGCGGCCCGGCGGCGCGCCGCGGCGTACCGCTCGGCGGGGCTCGACATGACCCAAGATTAATCGGTACGCCCGACGGCCACCGGTCAAGGCCGTCCGGCAGGGCGGTCGGAGCGGGTCGGTAGGGTGCACGACGTGCCGGACCGTACCGAACTGCCCCACGCCTCGAGCGGCGCCGACGACGCCGTCCGCCCGAGCCCGTCCCGCCGGCCCGTGGAGGCGGTGCTCTTCGACTTCCACGGCACCCTCGCCCAGGTGGAGGAGCCGCTCGCCTGGGTGCGGGCCGCCGCGGTCGCCTGCGGGGTCGAGCTGGACCGGATCCGGGCCACCGCGCTCGCCGACCGCCTGCTCACCGCCGGCCGCGCGGGCGGGCCGTTGCCGGCCCGGGTGCCGCCCCGGCTGGCCGAGCTGTGGGCCGACCGGGACCTCTACCCGCACGCCCACCGGGGCGCCTACACCGGGCTGGCCGAGACCGTCGACACCGGCATCGACGGGTTCGCCGACGCGCTGTACGAGCGGGTGCTGGTGCCCGAGGGCTGGGTGCCGTACCCGGACACCGGGCCGGTGCTGGGCGCGCTGCGCGCCGCCGGGGTGAAGGTGGCGGTGGTCAGCAACATCGGCTTCGACCTGCGCCCGCTCTTCGCCGCCTGGGACCTCGACGCCCTGGTCGACGCGTACGCGCTGTCGTACGAGGTGGGGCGCTGCAAGCCGGACCCGGGCATCTTCCTGCGCGCCTGCGGCATGCTGGGCGTCGACCCGGAGCACACGCTGATGGTGGGTGACACCCCGGCGGACGCGGGCGCGGTGGCGGCCGGCTGCGGCGTGCTGGTGCTGCCGTGCGCCGACGCCGGCCGGCCGAACGGGTTGGGCGCGGTGCTCGACCTGGCCGGGCTCGGGTGACCGGAGGCCCCGGCTAGGGTCAGGGGCGTGACCGCCGACCGCCCCGTACCGTCGCGCGCCCCGGGCCGGCTCGGCGGGGTCGCGCTGGTGCTCGGCGGGGCGCTGTCCGTGCAGTTCGGGTCCGCGCTGGCCGCGCTGCTGTTCCCCCGGACCGGGGTGGCCGGGGCGGTCACCCTGCGGCTGACCCTCGGCGCGCTGCTGATGCTCGTGGTGTGCCGGCCCCGGGTACGCGGGCACGGGCGCGGTGACTGGGCGGCCGTGGTCGCGTTCGGCTTGGCGCTGGCCGGGATGAACTCGATCTTCTACCAGGCGATCGAGCGGATCCCGCTCGGTCCGGCCGTCACGCTGGAGGTGCTCGGCCCGCTGGCGCTGTCGGTGCTCGGCGCGCGCCGGCTCGCCGCCTGGTGCTGGGCCGGGCTGGCGCTGGCCGGGGTGGTCCTGCTCGGGCAGGGCGGGTTCGACCGGCTGGACCCGCTCGGCGCGGCGTTGGCGCTGCTGGCCGGCACGATGTGGGCCGCGTACATCGTCTGCTCGGCCCGGGTCGGCGCGCGGTTCCCCCGGGCCGACGGGCTGGCCCTCGCCCTGACGGTGGCCGCGCTGGTCACCCTGCCGGTCGGGCTGGTCGACGCGGGCGGTCGGCTGGCCCACCCGGCGGTGCTGGGACTCGGCGCCGGGCTGGCGCTGCTCGCCTCGGTGCTGCCGTACAGCCTGGAGCTGGCGGCGCTGCGGCGGCTGCCCACCGCGACGTTCGCGGTGCTGATGAGCCTCGGGCCGGCGATCGCCGCGCTGGCCGGGTGGCTGGTGCTCGGTCAGGCGCTGCACCCGGTCGAGGTCTTCGCGATCGGGCTGGTGGTCGCGGCCAGCGCCGGCGCGGTCCGGGCCGCCACGCCCCCGCCGGCGCCGGTCCCGCCGACGCCGACGGTCAGCGCAGCAGCCGCAGCGCCGACGACACGGCGGTGACCGTCACCGGCAGGTCGAACGACCGTTCCCCGTCGACGTAGGTGGTGATGCCCTCGGCGGCCAGCTCCACGGTCCGCGCCCGGTAGGCGCGCACCAGCGGGTGCGTCACGTGGGTGCCCTGGTAGATCCGCGGCTTCACCCGCATCAGGGTGCGCCTGTCGAACCGACCGCCCACCACCACGTCCAGCAGCCCGTCGGTCGGGTCGGCGTCCGGGCAGATCCGCATCCCGCCGCCGTAGCTGGCCGCGTTGCCGACCGCGACCAGCACCGCGTCGACCTCCTGCGGCACCCCGTCCAGGACCAGCCGGTAGCGGCGCGGGCGCAGCCGGGCCAGCTCCACCAGGATCGCCAGGTCGTAGCGGCGGGGGCCGCGCGGCCAGCGCATCCGGTTGGCCCGCTCGTTGACGATCGCGTCGAAGCCGGCCGCGAGCACCGCGCCGTACCAGCGGTCGGCGCCGCCGGCCCCGGACAGCC
>NZ_CADEAU010000073.1 GCF_902825405.1 Micromonospora maritima
GAGATCTACACCGCTCTGAACACTCTTTCCCTACACGACGCTCTTCCGATCTGGTTCCGGCCGCGCCCGCCGTGAACCAGGGCGCGGCGAGCCCGGTCGGCGACCGGCGGTCGGCGACCGGCCGGCGGCTCACCGACTCGACCCGGGTCAGCACCGACTCGGGTACCTCCACCTGGGCCACCGTGCCCGTGGCCGCGCGGTGCAGCTGTACCCGGATGCCGTGCCGGGCGGCCAGGTGCGCCACCACGTGCAGGCCCATGCTGCCGGCGGCCGCGCTGGACAACGTGGCCGGCACGGCGAGCCGTTCGTTGATCTCGGCCAACCGGCCGTCGCTGATGCCGATGCCCTGGTCGTGCACCCGCAGGAGCAGACCGTCGACGGTGCGCCGGCCGTCGACCAGCACCCGGGCGTCCGGCGGCGAGTAGACGGTGGCGTTCTCCAGCAGCTCGGCCAGCAGATGCACCAGGTTGCCGGCGGCCGCGCCGTGCACCGCGGCGGTCGGCACGTCGATCTCCACCCGGAGGTAGTCCTCGATCTCCGAGGCCGCCGCCCGCACCACGTCGTCGAGGAGCAACGCGCCCTCGTGGCCCCGGCCGGGCTCACCGCCGGCGAGGACCAGCAGGTTCTCGCCGTTGCGCCGCAGCCGGGCGGCCAGGTGGTCCAGCGCGAAGAGCCGGGCCAGGGCGTCCGGGTCGGTCTCCTCGCGTTCGAAGTCGTCGAGCAGCCGGAGCTGCCGGGTGATCAGGGTGCGGATCCGCCGGGCCAGCGCCTCGGCCATCCGGGTCACGTCCAGCCGCAACTCCGCCTGCTGGCCGGCGAGGCGCAGCGCGGCCCGGTTGACCGTGTCGAACGCCTCGGCGACCTGGGCCACCTCGTCCCGGCCCCGACGGATCCCGTCGGTCATCCGGGTCGCCGGAGCCTCCGCCGGCGCGCCCTCGCCCGCCGCGATCGCGGTGATCCGGTCCGGCAGCTCCCGGTTGGCCATGGTGAGCGCGGCGACGCGCAGGCGGCGCAGCCGGCGGCTGGTGCGGACCGCCAGCAGCACGGCGGTGACCAGTGAGCCGAGCGCGACCGTGCTGGTCGCGCCGGCGGTCAGCACCGCCCGCCAGCCGGCGGCGCCGGCCAGGTCGGCGGCGTCGCGGTCCAGCCCGTCGGAGAGTTCCCGGCCGAGCAGGTTGTACCTCCGGATGGCGCCGCTCTGCGCCACGTACCAGGCGTCGCCGTCGGTCCGCAGCGCCTCGGGCGCGCCGTCGGTGTCGAGCACGTCGTCGCGCATGCGGCGGGCGGCCGTCACGTCCGTGCCGTCGACCAGCCGGTACCAGGCGGCGTTCGCCGGGGCCGAGGCGATCCGGAGGAACTCGGCCTGCCGCTGCTCCCGCGCGCCCCGGAGCCGACCCAACCGGGCCAGCTCGCCCCGCTCCAGCGCGCCTCGGACGAACACCGCGCGGAGCAGGTCACGCTCCAGCGCCGACAGGTGCTCCTGGGCGGCCACCGACGCGACCTCGCGTGCCTCGTTGGCCAGGCCGGCGTCGCGGAGCTGGCTGGGCAGCGCGTCCGCGACCGCCAGCAGCGACTCGACGAGCGTCCCGTACGCCGGGTCGCCGCGTTCCCCGGCCAGCGCCAGCTCCCGGGCCGGGCCGAGCTGGTCGAGGCGGCCGTTCACCTCGTCGAGCACGCCGGCCAGGTCGGGGGCGGCGCGTCGGGCGTCACCGCCGGCCGAGCGGTAGCGGTCGACGGCGGCGTCCACCCGGCGTCGTTGCGCATCCACGAGCGGTCGGCCGGACGTGCCGCCGCGCTGGCGCAGCGCCGCCGTCTCACCGAGTTCCCGTTCCAGCTCGTGCACCAGCCGGACCGTCGCGGTGGCGGTGCCGGCGAGCACGCGGGCCCGGTCGGCGTCGGCGGACGCGTCCAGCGCGGCACCGGTCTGGGCCGCGCCCAGCACCACCAGACCGGCGGTCGCCACCAGGATCGGGGCGAGCAGTTGGACGCGGACCGACCGGAGACGCCCGGCGCGGTCCGCGGCCCGGTGGTGGCGGCGTACGCGGGTGGGGTGGGGCAGCGGCACGGGGGTCTCCCGGTCGATGTCGGTGGGCCGGGCCCGGACCCGGTCCGGGCCCGGCCGGTCGGGTCAGCTCGCGCCGAGGTCGGTGAGTGCCCGTTCCGCGCCCCGGTGCAGCGGCACCGGGTCGGTCTTGCGGGCGTTGCCCAGCTCGATGCCCTTGGCGGCCGGGTTGGCCTGGGCGAGGGCGTCCTTGCGGTCGAAGACGGTCCGGGTGATCGCGCAGGCCACGTCCGCGTCCAGGTTGTCCCGCACGAGCAGCACGTTGGGCACCACGATGGTGGGCACGTCGGCCGGCGTCCGGTAGACGTCCTTGCCGATGGTGCCGGCCTGGTAGGCCGGGTTCAGGCCGGCCATCGTCGGCAGCAGCGGGCTGATGTCGACGAACCTCACCTTGTCGCCGGCGGTGGTGAACAGGTCGGTGACCCCGCCCGTCGGTATACCGCCGGACCAGAAGAACCCGTCGATGCTGCCGTCCTTCATGCCGTCGACGGTCTTGGTCAGGTCGAGCCGCTGCGCCTGGACGTCCTTGGCCGGGTCGAGCCCGGCGGCGGTGAGCAGGCGGTTGGCGATGACCTCGGTGCCGGACTTGGGCGAGCCGGTGGAGATCTTCTTGCCCTTCATGTCCGCGACCGAGGTGATGCCCGCGTCGGCCCGTACGACCACCTGGGTGTAGTTGTCGTAGATCCGGGCCAGCGCCTTGACCGGCTGCGGCGCGCTGAAGCTGCCCTTGCCCTGCACCGCGTTGACCGCGGTGTCGAACAGGGAGAACGCCACGTCGTACTGGCCGGCGACGAGCTGTTCGACGTTCTGCACCGAGGCGCCGGTCTCGGCGGCCGTCCCGGTGAGCTTGCCGTCGGTGGTCTTGCTCAGCTCACCGGCGAGCGCGTTGCCGACCACGTAGTAGACCCCGGTGGCGTTGCCGGTGGCGATGCCGACCCGGGTGTCCTTGGTGACCTTGCAGGTGACGTCGCGGGCGGCGTCGTCGGTCGCCGCGCCGTCCTGTCGGCCCCCGCAGCCGGCGGCACCGGCGGCGACCAGGGCCAACGCCCCGATGCCCGCCGTCATCCGCGTGTCGATCCGTCTCACTCTCTGTCCTCCCCAGGGTCCACGGACTTCCAGACCGACGGGCGGCCGGCGCCACGTCGGACGTACACGCCCGCGACGGCCAGCGCGGCGAGCACCGCGCCGACCGCCACGGGCAGCGGTTCCAGCCAGAGCAGCACCAGCCCGGCGACCGCGGCGAGCAGCCGTTCCGGCGTCCCGGCCGGGCCGACGCCGGGCAGCCACCCGCCGGCCGCGACGGCCAGCACGGCGACGCCCAGCGCACAGACCGCGCCGGCCAGCACGATCCGCCCCACCCCGCCGATGCCGAGCAGGCCGAGGCCGGTCGGGGTGATCACGAAGGCGAGCGGGATGAGGTACGCCGGCAGCGCGTACCGCAGGGTCTGCCACATGGTCGGCACGAGCCGGCCGCCGGTGACCGCGGCGGCGGCGACCGCGGCCAGCGCGGTCGGCGGCGACACCTCGGACAGCACCGCGAAGTAGAAGACGAACATGGCGGCGGCGGGGGCGGCGACGCCCAGGTTCAGCAGCGCCGGGCCGATGATGACCCAGCCGATCACGAACGACGCGGTGACCGGCACGGCGAGGCCGAGCAGGCTGAGCGCGACCGCGGCGAGCACGGCGGTGAGCGCCAGCACCACTGCCGGTTCCGAGCTGACCGACTGCGCGCCGGAGATCAGCAGCGCGGCGGCCTGCGGGCCGAGGCCGGTCTTGGTGGTGGTGGCGGTGATGATGCCGGCCGCGGCGCACACCGCGCTCACCGCGAGCACCCCGCGTACGCCGTCGCGCAGCGCCGCGACCAGCCGGGCCGGGGTGAGCCGGTGCCGACGGTCCAGGAACGACAGCACGGCGGCCAGCGCGGTGGCGGTCACCACCGCACGCATCGCCGAGGCGCCCAGCGCCAGCACCACCACGATCACGAGCAGGGAGAGGAAGTGGTAGCCGAAGCGGGCCAGCAGCCGCCACGCCGAGCCGGTGTCGATGACCACCGGGCGCACGCCGGAGCGCCGGGCGTCGATCTCGACCGAGAGCAGGATGCCCAGGTAGTAGAGGACGGTCGGGACGGTGGCCCAGCCGAGCATCTGGAGGTAGGACACGCCCAGGTACTCGGCGATGATGAAGGCCGCCGCGCCCAGCGTCGGCGGGGACAGGATCGCGCCCACGCCGGCGGCGGCGAGCATGCCGCCGGCCCGCTCGGCGGGATAGCCGGCGCGGCGCAGGATCGGCCAGGTCACCGCGCCGATGCTCACGGTGGTGGCGGCACCGGAGCCGGAGACGGTGCCGAGCAGGAAGCCGGAGGCGACGGCGGTCCGCCCGGCGGCGGTGCGGGAGCGGCGGAACGCGGCGGCGGAGAGCTCCACGAAGAACCGGCCCGCGCCGGAGAGGTCGAGCACCGCGCCGTAGATGGTGAACAGCACGATGTACGACGCGGCCACGTCGAGCGGGGTGCCGTAGAAGCCGCTGTCGGAGTTGTAGAACGCGTCGACCAGCTGCCCGAAGTCCAGGCCCGCGTGGGCCACCGGCCAGGACTGGGGGAGCAGCCCGCCGTAGTAGCCGTAGCCGAGGAACACCAGGCACACCGCCGGCAGGATCCACCCGGTGGTGCGGCGGCAGGCCTCCAGCAGCAGGAGCAGCAGCCCGGTGCCGAACGCCACGTCGAGCGGGTCGAGCAGGCCCTGCCGGTCGAGGAACGCGTCGTAGCCGCCGCCGCCCGCGCCGAGCGTCACGGGCAGCACCGGGTAGAGGCAGACCAGGAGCGCGGCGAGCGCGAGGGTCCAGTCGACCGCCGTCGGCCCGGTCCGCCCGGTCGCGGCCCGCCGGATCCGCACCCCCGAGGGGTACGCCAGGAAGACCATCGGCAGTACGCCGGCGAGAAAGATGATGAGGTAGTACTTGCTGCCCTGGGGAAGCGGGAAGAACACCTGCCAGAGGGTCAGCAGCGCGACCGCGACGGTGACTCCGGTGAAGAGCCGTCCGACCGGTCCGGAGAGCGTCCGCCCCGGTTTCTCCTCCTCGAATCGCGCGGCCAGTTCGCGGGTGTCCGGGTGCATCCCGCCCCGGGTGTGGTGGTGCGTCTCGCCCGGCCCGTCGTCGGCCCATGCCGGATCGCCGACCCCGCCCTCGTCCGGCGGGAGCGGCACCGGGCCGGAGTCCACTTCGGACCCCGTAGGCCCGTCGGTGGGCGGGCGGGGTGACGGGGGAGTGGAGTCGGAAGGGCGAACGGGTGGCACGAGGGGGCACGATACGCGAATGCCCCACATGATGGAAACATTGCCGCTCGTGATTGCATTGAGTGACGGAATGAGCTTTTGCTCACTCACCGCACACCCTTTTCGAATCGATTTCGCAATTGTTCGGCCACAAAGGCGAACCCGTCTTCCGGGGTCGCTCCACTATGGTGAGTTAGGCCCGCTTCCAACGATGAAATGAGTCAATCACGGAGCGTAGTTGCGGTCACGCAACGTGCAGACGTCCGGGTTGTCGGACCGGACGGTTAGGGTCGGGCGGTGACCATCGGGCAACCACTCATCCAGGCGCGGGGGCTGGTGAAGCGGTTCGGCGACTTCACCGCCGTCGACGGCATCGACGTCGAGGTCCGCCGCGGCGAGGCGTTCGGCTTCCTCGGTCCCAATGGTGCGGGCAAGTCCTCCACCATGCGCATGATCGGCTGCATCTCCCCGCCCTCCGGCGGCGAGCTGCGCATCCTCGGGCTCGACCCGGTGCGCGACGGCCCGGCCGTCCGGGCCCGGCTCGGCGTCTGCCCCCAGCTCGACAGCCTCGACCCCGAGCTGACCGTCCGGGAGAACCTCACCACCTACGCGCGCTACTTCGGCATTCCGCGCCGGGTGGCCCGCGAGCGCGCCGCCGAGCTGCTCGACTTCGTCCAGCTCACCGAGCGGGCCGAGAGCCGGGTCGACCCGCTGTCCGGCGGCATGAAGCGACGGCTGACGATCGCCCGCGCGCTGGTCAACGACCCGGAGATCGTGCTGCTCGACGAGCCCACCACCGGCCTCGACCCGCAGGCCCGGCACCTGGTCTGGGAACGGCTGTTCCGGCTCAAGCAGCAGGGCGTGACGCTGGTGCTCACCACCCACTACATGGACGAGGCCGAGCAGCTCTGCGACCGCCTGGTGGTGATGGACGGCGGCCGGATCGTCGCCGAGGGATCACCCCGGGCCCTGATCGAGCGGCACGCCACCCGCGAGGTGGTGGAGCTGCGCTTCGCCGGTGACTCACAGGAGGCGTTCGCCGGCAAGCTCGACGGGCTGGGCGAGCGCGTCGAGGTGCTGCCCGACCGCATCCTGCTCTATGTCTCCGACGGCGACGCCGCGGTGGCCGAGGTGTCCGCGCGCGGCCTGGACCCGGCCGGCGTGCTGGTCCGCCGGGGCAGCCTGGAGGACGTCTTCCTCCACCTCACCGGCCGCACCCTGATCGACTGACGCCCGCGCCGTTTGTCCGGCGGAGCCGTGGGTAACCGCGGCCGACCGGCCGGACAAAGCACTCCAGGGGTACGACATGACGAAGAGCGGGGACGACCAGTACGAGCGAGGGCTGGCGGCGCTGCGGGAGGCCTCCGGCGACGCCGCGCAGCGGCTCCTCGACGCCCTCGCCGACGTCTCGCCCGAGTTGAGCCGCCGCTCGGTCGCCTGGTCCTACGGCGACCTCTACGTCCGGCCCGAGCTGACGCGCCGGGACCGGGAACTGCTGACCCTCGGCATCCTCACCGGCCTCGGTGGCGCCGAGGCCCAACTCGAGGTGCACGTCGACGGCGCGCTCAACGCCGGGCTGACGCCCTCGGAGATCGTCGAGGCGCTGTTGCAGGCGGTCGTCTACTGCGGCGTGCCGAGGGCGGTCAACGCCACCCTGGTCGCCAAGAAGGTCTTCGCCGAGCGCGACCTGCTGCCGGTCCGCCCGACTCCGGCCGGCTGAACCACCGTCGACCGGCTCCGGCCCGCCGTGCCGGCGGCGCCGAGGTCCCGCCGTCGGGGTGGATCGTGCTGGCGCCCTGTCGTACCCGCCCGGTAGGAAGGTCGGCGGAGGTGGTGCGGGTGACGGCGGTGACGGGTCGGACCGCGACGGGCCTGCCGCGGGTGCCGGCGGTGGCGGTGTGCGCGCACTTCCTGGTCAACTACCGGCGCACCTGGCGGGCGGGCGTCTTCTCGTCCTTCCTGCTGCCGGTGCTCACGGTGGTCGGTTTCGGCTACGGCGTCGGGGCCTACGTCGACCAGGGCGTGGGCGGGGTGCCCTACCTGTGGTGGCTGGTGCCCGGCCTGATCGCCTCGACCACCCTCCAGGTCGTCGTCGCCGAGTCGACCTGGCCGGTGCACAGCAACTTCAAGTGGGTCCGCACCTACCACGCCCAGGTGGCCGCGCCGCTGCGCACCGGTGACATCGTCGCCGGTCACCTGGCGTTCGTCCTGCTTCGGGTGCTCACCAGCGTGGTGGCGTTCCTGCTGGTGGCCGCCGCGTTCGGGGCGCTGCGGTCGCCCTGGGCGGTGGCCGTGGCGCCGATCGCCCTGCTGCTCGGCCTGGCGGTCGCCGCACCGGTCTTCGCGTTCAGCGCGTGGGTGCCCAGCGACAGCTACCTCGCGTTGCTGTTCCGGTTCGCGGTGATTCCGATGACGCTCTTCTCCGGGGTGTTCTTCCCGGTCGAGTCGATGCCGGCCGGGCTGCGGCCGATCGCCTGGGCCACGCCGCTCTGGCACGGCGTGGACCTGTGCCGGGCCGCCACCCTGGGCGTCGCGCCTCAGTGGTCGGTCGCCGGCCACCTGCTCTATCTCGCCGTCTGGGCCGCCGTCGGCTGGTGGCTGGCGCTGCGGGCGTTCCGCCGTCAACTCGTCGTCTAGGGAAGGGGTGTCGTGGTCGGTCTCCCCCTGCCCCGGCTGGCCGGCGTCACCGGCGCCCGCCGCTCCGCCGCGATCGCCGAGCGCAACCTCACCGCGCTGCGCAGCGCCTACTGGCTGGTGCTGGTCTCCGGCTTCCTGGAGCCGGTGCTCTACCTGCTGTCGATCGGCATCGGGGTGGGCGCGCTGGTCGGCGACCTGACGCTGCCCGGCGGTGCGGTGGTGTCCTACGCGGCGTTCGTCGCGCCGGCCATGCTCGCCTCGTCGGCGATGAGCGGCGCACTGTCCGAGACCACCTTCAACTTCTTCGGCAAGATGAAATACATGAAGCTGTACGACGGGGTCATCGCGACCCCGGTGCAGCCGTTCGAGATCGCCCTCGGGGAGTTGGGCTGGGCGATGGCGCGGGGCGGCCTCTACTCGGCCGCGTTCCTGCTGATCATGGTGGCGCTCGACCTGACCACCGCGGCCCGGGCGCTCGTCGCGTTCCCGGCGGCGGTGCTCGTCGGGTTCGCGTTCGGCGCGCTCGGGATGACCGTCGCCACGCTGCTGCGCAGTTGGCAGGATTTCGACCTGATGGGCTCGGCCCAGTTCACCCTCTTCCTCTTCTCCGGCACGTTCGTGCCCGCCGAGGCCTATCCGGCGGCGGTGCGCTGGCTGGTCGAGCTGACCCCGCTCTACCGGTCGGTGCACCTGATCCGCGGCGTGTGCGTGGGGGAGTCCGGCTGGTCCTGGCTGCTCGACGTCGCCTACCTGGTGGCGCTGACCGCCGGGATGCTGGCGCTGGCCTCGCGGCGAATGGGCAGGTTGCTCTACCTCTAGCTGGTTACCGGGCCCGGCCTCGGGGCAAGTCGTGCAGGACGACACGACGACCAGGGAGGTGCGATGGCCACCGACGAGTCTCCCGCCCGCGAGGGGCGCGAGCGCACCGGGCCGGTGGGTCCGGACGACGGTCCGGACAGCCCGACCGACCTGCCGGGCCCCGGTTGGGTGGCGACGCTCAAGCGGACCGTCCGGGAGTTCCAGGACGACAGCCTGACCGACTGGGCCGCCGCGCTTACCTACTACGGGGTGCTCTCGATCTTCCCGGGCGTGCTGGTGCTGATCTCGGTGTTGGGCCTGCTCGGCGATCGGGCGACCCAGGGCGTGCAGGACACGGTCAACCAGGTGGTGCCGGAGAAGAACATCCGCGAGATCATCGAGAGCGCGATCACCCAGGCCGGCGACTCGGGCGGGCTGGCGAGTGTCGCGGCGGTGATCGGTCTGGTCGCCGCGTTCTGGTCGGCCTCCGGCTACGTGGCCGCGTTCATGCGCGCCTCGAACAGCATCTACGACGTGCCGGAGGGGCGGCCGATCTGGAAGACGCTGCCGATCCGCCTCGGCGTGACCGCCGTGATCGGCGTGATGCTGCTGGCCAGCGCCGTGATCGTGGTGTTCACCGGCGGGCTGGCCGAGCAGGCGGGCGACGCGATCGGCCTCGGCTCGACCGCCGTCACGGTGTGGAACATCGTCAAGTGGCCGGTGCTGCTGGTGCTGGTCAGCCTGATGTTCGCGATCCTCTACTGGGCGTCGCCGAACGCCCGGCACGGCGGCTTCCGCTGGGTCAGCCCCGGCGGCGTGCTCGCGGTGGTGCTCTGGCTGGTGGTGTCCGGCCTCTTCGCGCTCTACGTGAGCAACTTCGGCTCGTACAACGAGACGTACGGCGCCGTGGCCGGCGTGATCATCTTCCTGGTCTGGCTCTGGCTGAGCAACATCGCCATCCTGCTCGGCGCGGAGTTCGACGCCGAGCTGGAGCGCAGCCGCGCCATCGCGGCCGGGCACCCGGCCGACGAGGAGCCCTACGTCGAGCTGCGCGACGACCGCAAGCTGCGGAAGAAGCGCAACGCGCCGACGCCCCGCTGACCACCCCCGCGTCGCCCCGCCCGGAGAACCGGGCGGGGCGACGCGTTTTCATGATCCGGAACACGCTTTTGTTCATATGGACAAAAGTTTCCATCGGTTGTGCCGAAGCTATGGACACGTGACCCGGAAGGCTCCTACTGTGTCGGACACGACACATCGCCGTTGCGTCGATGTGACCGAATCCGATGCGGAGGTGAGCGCCGGTGCGGACGGTCGACCCCCTGCACGTGCGGCTCCTGCGGCTGCTCCGGGACGAGGGCGCGGTCTCCCGTGCCGAGCTCGGCGACCGCCTCCAGATGCCCCGCCCGCGCCTGCTCGCCGAGCTGGAACGCCTGGTGGCGCTCGGCTACGTGGCCGAGGCCGGGCTGGCCGCCTCCCGCGGCGGGCGCCGCTCCACCCTGGTCGAGCTGAGCCCGCGCCTGCGCTTCGCCTCGGTCGACCTGGGCGCCAGCTCGATCGACGTCGAGGTGGTCAACGGGCGGTTGGAGCCGGTGACGGCGTACACCGAGCCGGCCGACATCCGCTCCGGCCCCAAGGTGACCCTGCAACGGGTGAACGAGCTGCTGCACAAGGCCCGGGTGGACGGCGCGTACGAGCGGTTGGACGCGATCGGCATCGGCGTGCCCGGGCCGGTGAGCTTCCGCGACGGGGTGCCGGTCTCCCCGCCGATCATGCCCGGGTGGGACCGCTTCCCGGTCCGTGAACTGCTGACCCGTGAGCACGGCTGCCCGGCGGTGGTCGACAACGACGTCAACATCATGGCGATCGGCGAGCGGCACGGCGGCGTCGCCCACTCGGTCGACGACTTCCTCTTCATCAAGATCGGCACCGGCATCGGCTGCGGCATCTACCTGCACGGCGAGGTCTATCGGGGCACCGACGGGTGCGCCGGCGACATCGGCCACATCCAGGTCGACCCGAACGGCCCGATGTGCTCCTGCGGCAACGTCGGCTGCCTGGAGGCGGTGTTCAGCGGCGCGGCGCTGGCCCGGGAGGCGACCGCCGCGGCCCGCGCCGAGGTCTCGCCGGCCCTGGTCGAACGGCTCGCCGCCCGGGGCGCGGTGACCGCGCTCGACGTGGCCCAGGGCGCGGTCGAGGGGGACGTCACCTGCATCCAGCTCATCCGCGACGGGGGCCGGCGGGTCGGCAGCGTGCTGGCCGGCCTGGTCAGCTTCACCAACCCGTCGATGATCGTGATCGGCGGCGGGCTCGCCCAGCTCGGCCACATCCTGCTCGCCGAGATCCGCAGCGTGGTCTACCGCCGCTCGCTGCCGCTGGCCACCGGCAACCTGCCGGTCGTCCTCTCCGAGTTGGGCCCGCGCGCCGGCGTCGCCGGCGCGGCCGTGCTGGCCAGCGACGTCGCGTTCGGGGAAGCCGCATGAGCGAACGCACCGAGCGCAGCGAGGGCCGTGAGGGCATGCCCGGCCAGCCCCGCATGAGCGAACGCACCGAGCGCAGCGAGGGCCGTGAGGGCATGCCCGGCCAGCCCCGCATGAGCGAGCGCAGCGAGGGCCGTGAGGGCATGAAGGAGGTCGAGGTGAGCACGAAGGAGCCGCTGGTCGAGGCGCCCGCCGACGCCGTCGCGGGCGAGGTGGTGCTGCGTCTCACCGACGTGGTCAAGACGTTCCCCGGCGTACGCGCGCTGGACGGCGTGCAGCTGGAGGTGCGGGCCGGCGAGGTGCACTGCCTGCTCGGGCAGAACGGCGCCGGCAAGTCCACCCTGATCAAGGTGCTGGCCGGGGTGCACCGGCCGGACTCCGGCGAGGTGGTGTGGCGGGGCGAGTCGGCGGCGTTCGCCAACCCGCAGGCCGCGATGCGCGCCGGCATCGCCACCATCTACCAGGAACTCGACCTGGTCGACGACCTGTCGGTGGCGGAGAACGCGTTCCTCGGTCACGAGCCGCGCCGGTTCGGCTTCGTCCGCCGGGGGCACATGGCCCGGCGTACCCGGCAGATCCTGGCCCGGCTCGGTCACCCGGAGATCCCGCCGGGGCGGCTGGTCCGGCACCTGCCGGCGGCCGGCAAGCAGATCGTGAGCATGGCCCGGGCGCTGTCCCACGAGGCCCGACTGATCATCATGGACGAGCCGAGCGCGGTGCTGGCCCACGACGAGGTGGGCAACCTGTTCCGGATCATCCGGGAACTCACCGCGCAGGGCATCGCGGTCATCTACATCTCCCACCGGATGGAGGAGATCCGCGAGATCGGCGACCGGGTCACCGTACTCAAGGACGGCCGGACCACGGCGGCGAGCCTGCCGGCGCGCGAGACCCCGACCCGCGACCTGGTCGCGCGGATGACCGGACGGGCCATCGAGTACGTCTTCCCGCAACGCCCGGCCGCCGACGGCACCGGCGCGGAACTGCTCCGGGTGGACGGCCTGACCCGGCACGGGGAGTTCGCCGACGTCTCGCTCGGGGTCCGGGCCGGGGAGATCGTCGGGATCGCCGGGCTGGTCGGCTCGGGCCGCTCGGAGCTGCTGGAGACCATCTTCGGCGCCCGCCGGGCGCAGGCCGGGACGGTCCGGGTCGACGGTCGGGTGCTGCGCCCCGGCAGCGTCGGCGCGGCGGTGCGGGCCGGGATGGGGATGGCGCCCGAGGAACGCAAGAGCCAGGCCCTGCTGCTCGGTGAACCGATCTACCGCAACGTCACGCTCGCCACCTTCGGCCGGTACGCCCGCCTCGGCTTCACCGACGCGGCGCGGGAGCGGGCCGAGGCGGACCGGGTCGCCGCATCGCTGGAGCTGCGGCCCCGGGACGTACGCCGACCGGTGCGCACCCTCTCCGGCGGCAACCAGCAGAAGGTGGTGGTCGGCCGGTGGCTGCTCGGGGAGACCCGGCTGCTGCTGCTCGACGAGCCGACCCGGGGCGTGGACGTCGGCGCCCGGGCCGAGCTCTACCAGGTCATCCGCGACCTGGCCGCCCAGGGCGTCGGAGTGCTGCTGGTCTCCAGCGAGGTGCCCGAGGTGCTCGGCCTGGCCGACCGGGTGCTGGTCATGCGGGAGGGTCGGGTGGTCCGCGAGGCACCGGCCGGCGAACTCGACGAGAACACCGTGCTCGACCTCGTCATGGCGGGGTCCCTCATGGAAGGCGCACCGGCATGAGTGATACCGATACCGCCCTGCCCGCGCAGTCGCTGCCGGTGGACCGGGCGGAGACCGCCAAGGCCGACGCCGCGGCCCGGCTCTCCTGGTGGCGCGGCGACGGCGGCGAGGGCGCCAAGCGCAACCTCGGCCTGCTCGCCACGCTTGTGGTGCTCGTCGTCATCGGCATCCTGACCCGCCCGGACCTCTACGGCGACCCGAACTGGGTGTGGGGCAACACGCTCACCATCCTCAAGCTCGCCTCGGTGGTCGGCGTGGTCACCGTCGGGATGACCTTCGTGATCATCGGTGGCGGCATCGACCTGTCGGTCGGCGCGATCGTGGCGCTGGCCGGGGTCTGGTGCACCACGGTGGCGACCCAGAGCTACGGTGCCGGCGGCATGATCTTCACCGCGCTGACCGTCGGACTGGCCGTCGGCGTGGTCAACGGGCTGCTCATCTCCTACGGCCGGCTGGTGCCGTTCATCGCCACGCTGGCCATGCTGGTGGCCGCCCGAGGGCTGGCCGCGGAGATCTCCGACAAGCAGACGCAGGTCTCCACCAGCTCGTTCATCAACGGCATCGCCACCACCAAGATCCTCGGCATCCCGCTGCTGGTCTACATCCTGGTCGCGGTGGTCGCGGCCGGCTGGGTGCTGCTCAACCGGACCACGTTCGGCCGCCGCACGGTGGCGGTCGGCGGAAACCCGGAGGCGGCCCGGCTCGCCGGCATCAACGTCCGGCGGCACACCGTGCTCCTCTACGCGCTCTCCGGCCTCTGCTGCGGCATCGCCGCGGTGATGCTGACCGCGCAGGCCACCTCCGCCCAGGCGGCGATGGCGAACCTCTACGAGCTGGACGCGATCGCCGCCGCGATCATCGGCGGCACGCTGCTCAGCGGCGGGCGGGGCACCATCATCGGTTCCCTGCTCGGCGTGATCATCTTCTCCACGATCACGAACCTCTTCGCCATCAACAACCTCTCCGCCGAGGCCCAGAACATGGTCAAGGGCGGCATCATCGTCGCCGCCGTCCTGGTCCAGCAGGTGCAGTTCCGCAGCCTGACCCAGTTCCTCGCCCGCAACCGGGCCACCACCACCTGATTCCACCGCGTACGCCGGCCGCCGTCGACCCGACGGTGGTCCGGCCCACCGCACCCGAAAACGCCCCCACCACCTCATCCAGGAGGTCGTCATGAGAACACCGCGCCACGACCTGTCCCGCCGCCGGCTGCTCTTCGGCGGGGCCGCGGTCTCCGCCGGCGTGCTGCTCGCCGGCTGCACCAGCAACGAGCAGTCCCCGACGGAGGCGCAGACCAAGGCCGCCGCGAACAACGCCAACACCGAGCCGGGCAAGAAGGTGACCATCGGCTTCTCCGCCCCGGCCGCGGACCACGGCTGGATCGCCGCCATCACCAACAACGCCAAGGCGCAGGCCGGGGCGTACGGGGACGTGGAGCTGAAGTCGGTGGAGGCCGGGGCGGACGCGGCGGCCCAGCGGGCGGCGCTGTCCACGCTGATCTCCCAGAAGCCGGACGTGATCGTCCTGCTGCCGCACGACGGCAAGGAGCTGAACGCGTTCGGCCTGGAGGCGATGAAGGCCGGCATCCCGGTGGTCAACCTGGACCGGGCCTTCCCCGACGCGCGGGCCTACCGGCTCCAGATCAAGGGCGACAACTACGGCATGGGCGTCGCCGCCGCCACCTACATCGCCGAGCAGCTCAAGGCCAAGGGCGTGAGCAACCCGGTGATCGGGGAGATCCCCGGCATCGAGTCGCTGGAGCTGACCCAGGAACGGTCCAAGGGCTTCGCCGACACGCTCGCCTCCTTCGGGCTGAAGGTCGCCAACCGGCGACCGGCCGAGTTCACCGTGGACTCCGGACAGCAGGCCGCCACCGGCCTGTTCCAGGCGCTGCCGAAGATCGACGCGGTCTGGAACCACGACGACGACCAGGGCATCGGCGTGCTCGCGGCGGTCAACCAGGCCAACCGCAAGGAGTTCTTCATGGTCGGCGGCGCCGGCTCGAAGAAGGCCATGGAGGACATCACCGCCGACAACACCGTGCTCAAGGCGACCGTCACCTACAGCCCGTCGATGGCCTCCTCGGCCATCTCCCTGGCCCGGTTGATCGGGCAGGGCAAGGGCATGTCCGACCTGGTGGAACTCCAGGTACCGAAGGAGATCGTGCTCTCCTCCGAGACGATCACCAAGGAGAACGCGAGCAACTACCTGAAGCTCGGGTTCTGACACACGGGGGGAGACCCACCTTGTCCACTCACGACAGGATCCTGCGGGTCGGCATGGTCGGCTACGCGTTCATGGGCGCCGCGCACTCCCAGGCGTGGCGCACCGTGAACCGGGTGTTCGACCTGCCGGCGCGGGTGCGGATGACGCTCGTCTGCGGCCGGGACGAACCGAAGGTGGCCGAGGCCGCCGACCGGCTCGGCTGGGACGGCTACACCACGGACTGGCGGCGACTCGTCGAGTCCGACGAGATCGACGTGGTCGACATCTGCACGCCGGGGGACAGCCACGGCGAGATCGCGCTGGCCGCGCTGGCCGCGGGCAAGCACGTGCTGTGCGAGAAGCCGCTGGCCAACACCGTCGCCGAGGCCCGGGAGATGACGGCCGCCGCCGTCCGGGCCCGGGAGTCCGGGGTACGCGCGATGTGTGGCTTCAACTACCGGCGCGTACCCGCGGTCGCCCTGATGCGGCAGCTGGTCGCCGACGGGCGGCTCGGCGAGATCCGGCACGTCCGGGCGGTCTACCTCCAGGACTGGATCGTCGACCCGCAGTTCCCGCTGGTCTGGCGGTTGCAGAAGGACAGGGCGGGCTCCGGCGCGCTCGGCGACATCGGCGCGCACATCATCGACCTCACCCAGTACGTGACCGGCCAGCACATCACCGGCGTCAGCGCGCTCACCGAGACGTTCGTCCGCCGGCGTCCCCTGGTCGCCGGGTCGAGCGGCCTGGCCGCCCGGGCCGACGGCAACGGCAGCGGCACCGGCGAGGTCACCGTGGACGACGCGGCGGTCTTCGTGGCCCGGCTCGACAACGGCGCGCTCGCCACGTACGAGGCGACCCGGTTCGCCACCGGCCGCAAGAACGCGCTGCGGGTCGAGATCAACGGCTCCCGCGGCAGCGTGGTGTTCGACCTGGAACGCCTCAACGAGCTGGAGTTCCTGGACGCCACCCGGCCCGCCGCCGAGCAGGGCTTCAGCCGGATCCTGGTGACCGAGGCGGACCACCCGTACCTGTCGGCGTGGTGGCCGCCCGGCCACATCATCGGCTACGAGCACTCCTTCACCCACCAGATGCGGGACTTCGTCGAGGCGGTCGCCACCGGGGCCGACCCGGCGCCGTCGTTCGCCGACGCGTTGCAGGTCCAGCTCGTGCTCGACGCGGTCACCCGCTCGGCCGAGCGGGCCGCCTGGACGGAGGTGGAGCCCGCCCTGGCCCAGGTGTAGGGCGAGGCCCCGCCCCGCCTCCGGTCGAGGCGGGCCCGGCCCGACACACCGGCGCGGCGCGGCAGCGCCGCCGACAGCCT
>NZ_CADEAU010000074.1 GCF_902825405.1 Micromonospora maritima
AGACCGCGGCCCCGCAGCGCCGGGCCAGTTCCAGCGCCGCCGGCGCCACGTCCACCGCCACCACCCGGGCGCCGCTCGCCGCCGCGATCATCACCGCGGACAGGCCCACCCCACCGCACCCGTGTACGGCCACCCACTCACCGGCGGCCACCCGACCCTGCCCGACCACGGCCCGGAACGCGGTGGCGAACCGGCAGCCCAGCGCCGCGGCGGTGCGGTCGTCCAGGTCGTCCGGCAACCGCACCAGGTTGACGTCGGCGTCGCGCACGGCCACGTACTCGGCGAACGATCCCCATCCGGTGAAGCCGGGCTGGGTCTGCCGTTCGCAGACCTGCTGGTCGCCGGCGAGACAGGAGGGGCAGCGCCCGCAGGCGCAGACGAACGGCGCGGTGACCCGGTCGCCGGGCCGCCAGCCGCGCACGTCCGCGCCGACGGCCGTGACCACGCCGGCGAACTCGTGCCCGGGCACGTGCGGCAGGCGGATGTCCGGGTCGTGGCCCTGCCAGCCGTGCCAGTCGCTGCGACACAGCCCGGTCGCCCCGACCCGGACGACCACCCCGTCGGGCGCCGGCGCGGGATCCGGCACCTCCCGGACCTCCGGCGTCACCCCGAACTCCTCGATCACCACCGCACGCACCCGTCGATCCTCACACCTCCCGCCGACCCCGCACACCCTTCGCCGCCGCTCGACGCGAACCCCGTGATCACCGAGGTGAGGGAGGGGTGGCCGTCCGGGCGGGTGGTGCGGGTCGACCGCCGGTGGTGCTTAAGTGGGGGTCATGCCCAACCCCGCGATCCTCACCGTCGACGACGACCCGGCCGTCTCCCGGGCGGTCGCCCGCGACATCCGGCGCCGCTACGGCGACCGCTACCGGGTGGTCCGCGCCGACTCCGCCGAGGCGGCCCTGGACGCGCTGCGCGAGTTGAAGCTGCGCGGCGAACAGGTGGCGGTGCTTCTCGCCGACTACCGGATGCCGCAGATGAACGGCATCGAGTTCCTCGAGGCCGCGATGGACCTGTTCCCCACCGCGCGCCGGGTGCTGCTCACCGCGTACGCCGACACCGACGCCGCGATCGACGCGATCAACGTGGTCGACCTCGACCACTACCTGCTCAAGCCGTGGCACCCGCCGGAGGAGAAGCTCTACCCGGTGCAGGACCAGCTGCTGGAGGCGTGGACGGCCGACGGCACCACCACCACGCCCGAGCTGCGGGTGGTCGGGCACCGCTGGTCCGCCCCGTCGTTCTCCGCGCGCGACTTCCTGGCCCGCAACCTGGTGCCGTTCCGCTGGGTGCCCGCCGACGAGCCGGAGGGCGCCGGGCTGCTCACCGCCGCGGGCGTCACCGCGAACGACGTACCCCTGGTGGTGACCGCGGACGGCAAGTCGCTGGTGCAGCCGTCGCCGGCCGACCTGGCCGCCCAGGTCGGGCTGGCCACCACGCCGGCGGCCGAGTTCTACGACCTGGTGGTGGTCGGCGCCGGCCCGGCCGGGCTCGGCGCCGCCGTCTACGGCGCGTCCGAGGGGCTGCGGACGGTGCTGATCGAGCGGCGGGCCACCGGCGGGCAGGCCGGGCAGAGCAGCCGGATCGAGAACTACCTCGGTTTCCCGGACGGGGTCTCCGGTGCCCAGCTCACCGACCGGGCCCGCCGCCAGGCGCTGCGCTTCGGCGCGGAACTGCTCAGCGCCCGGGAGGTGGTGTCGCTGGAGGACGCGGGCGGCGCGCGGGTGCTGCGGTTCAGCGACGGCAGCAGCGTCGCCGCGCACACGGTGGTGCTCGCCACCGGCGTCTCCTACCGGATGCTGCCGGCGCCCGGGCTGGCCGAGCTGACCGGCCGGGGCTGCTTCTACGGCTCGGTGGCGAGCGAGGCGCCGAGCTGTTCCGGGTCGGACGTCTACATCGTCGGCGGGGCCAACTCGGCCGGCCAGGCCGCCGTGCACTTCTCCCGCTACGCGCGCCGGGTCCACCTGCTGATCCGCGGCGACGACCTGACCCGGTCGATGTCCAGCTACCTGATCGAGCAGATCTCCCGGATCGACACCATCGAGGTGCATCCCTGCACCGAGGTGGTCGGCGGCGCGGGCGGCGAGCACCTGGAACAGGTGACGCTGCGGGACGTGCGTACCGGCGCCACCCGCGAGGTGGAGACCTTGTGGCTGTTCGTGTTCATCGGCGCCGAGCCGCGTACCGCCTGGCTCGACGGCGCGGTCGCCCGCGACGGCCGGGGCTTCGTGCTCACCGGCCCGGACCTGACCCGCGGCGGTCGCCGGCCGCCGGGCTGGGCGTTGCCGCGCGACCCCTACCACCTGGAGTCCAGCATGCCCGGCGTGTTCGCCGCCGGGGACGTGCGGGCCGACTCGGTGAAGCGGGTGGCCTCGGCCGTGGGCGAGGGCGCGATGGCGGTCTCGCTGGTGCACCGCTACCTGGAGGCCCAGTGAGCGCGAGGAGTGAGCCGGGTTTGCGAGCCCCGCAGTCGCGAACGAAGGAGGCCCAGTGACCACGGACCGGCTGAGCCCTGAGGAGTTGCGGAAGCTCTTCCTGTTCGAGTCGCTCACCTCGGAGCAGCTCGCCCACCTGGCCGAGCACGGCCGGGTGGAACGGCGCCGTGCCGGCGAGGCGGTATACGTCGAGGGCGAGCCGGCGAGCTGCTTCTACGTGCTGCTCGACGGCACGGTCGCCATGCACCGCCGGGTCCAGGGCGACGAGGTGGAGCTGAGCCGGACCAGCCAGCCGGGCGTCTACGGCGGCGCGATGCAGGCGTACGTCGGGGACCCGGCCGAGCAGCGCTACCTGAACAGCCTCCGCGCGGTCACCGACTGCGCCGTGTTCGCCCTGCCGGCGGCGGTCATCGCGGACGCCATGCGCGGCTGGTTCCCGATGGCCACCCACCTGCTGGAGGGGCTGTTCGTCGGGATGCGCAACACGCAGACCATCGTCGGCGAGCGGGAACGGCTGCTGGCCCTGGGCGCGCTGTCGGCCGGGCTCACCCACGAGCTGAACAACCCGGCGGCGGCCGCCGTGCGGGCCACCTCGGCGCTGCGCGGGCGGGTGGCGAAGATGCGGCACAAGCTCGCCATGATCGCCGACGGTCGGCTGGACGGGCGGCGGCTGCACGACCTGGTCGCGCTCCAGGAGGAGGCGGTGAAGCGGGCCGCCGCCGCGCCCGCGCTGTCGCCGCTGGCGGCCAGCGACGCCGAGGACGAGCTGGCCGACTGGCTCGACGACCACGGCGTACGGGGGGCCTGGGAGCTGGCCCCGACGCTGGTGGCCGGCGGCATCGACAGCGGCTGGCTCACCCAGGTCGACGCGGCGGTCGGCGGCGACGACCTGGAGTCGGCGGTCCACTGGATCACCTACACCATCGACACCGAGCTGCTGATGGGCGAGATCGACGACGCCGTGAGCCGGGTCTCCGGGCTGGTGGGGGCCGCCAAGCAGTACTCCCAGCTCGACCGCGCGCCCTACCAGACGGTGGACGTGCACGACCTGCTCGACGCCACGCTGGTCATGCTCCAGGCCAAGGTGCCGGCGGGCGTGCGGGTGGTCAGGGAGTACGACCGGAGCCTGCCCGCGGTGCCGGCGTACGCCGCCGAACTCAACCAGGTGTGGACGAACCTCATCGACAACGCGCTCGCCGCGATGGCGGGCGAGGGCACGCTGACGGTCCGGACCGGGCGCACCGAGGACCGGCTGACGGTCGAGGTCCGGGACACCGGACCGGGCATCCCGCCGGAGGTCCGGCCGCGCATCTTCGAGCCGTTCTTCACCACCAAGGCGGTCGGCGAGGGCACCGGTCTCGGCCTGGACATCTCGTACCGGATCGTGGTCAACAAGCACCACGGCGACATCCGGGTGCGGTCGGAGCCGGGGGACACCCGGTTCGAGGTGCTGCTGCCGCTGACGCCGGCCTGACCGGCGGGGCCGGTCGGAAGAGGGTGGGGCGGTCAGAACAGGGTGGCCGGGCCGGCCGGGGCCGGCTCGGGCAGCGGCGCCAGCCCGGGCACCCGGGCGCGTACCTGGTCGTGGAAGCGTCGGGCCAGTTCGAGGGCGTCCGCGTTGTCCGGCGTGTGCACGAAGACGGTCGGCGAGCGGCCCTCGCGCAGCCAGCCGGCGACCACGTCGAGCCACGGCTGCCAGCCCTCGACCGTGCGGGCCGGGTCGTCGCGGCCGAGGTAGCGCACGACCGGCCGGTCGGTCAGCGCGCGGGTCCGCAGCGGCAACCGGGGCTTGCGGGTCCACGCCTCCCGCTCCGCGTCGGAAGTCGGTGGGGTCCGGAAGAAGGCGGTGGTGTCGAACGGGACCCACTCCGCGCCGTGCCGGCCGAGCGTGTCCTCCAGTGCCCGCACCGCGCCGGGCTCGGTGAAGAAGGCGGGGTGGCGGACCTCGACGGCGTACCGGTGGCTGGTGGGCAGGGCGCGCAGGAACCGGTCCAGGACGGGCACGTCGTCGGGGGCGAACGCACCGGGCAGTTGCACCCAGAGCATGTCTGCCCGGGGGCCGAGCGGCTCGATCGCGTCCAGGAACGCCAGCAGTTCGCCCTCGCCGCCGGTGAGCCGGTGCCCGTGCGTGACCGCCTTCGGCAGCTTCGGCAGGAACCGGAAGTGGGGCCCGGTCTGCTCCGCCCAGGACGTGACGGTCTCCCGGCTGGGGGTCGCGTAGAACGTGGTGTTGCCCTCGACCGCGTCGCACCAGCCGGCGTACGCGCGCAGCCGCTCGTGGGCCGGCAGCGGATGCGGCAGGAACCGTCCCGACCAGGACCGGTGCGTCCACATCGCACATCCCACGTGCAGGCGCATCCGGTGTCCTCCCTCGTCGCGTCGCGGCCGCGCCCCACCGTATCCGGGCTCCCGGCGGTCGGATTGGGCCGGTCCCGCCGCGGGCAGGAGGAGGGCCGGAGGTGGTCACGTGACCGAGGGACCGGGTCTACGGCTGTGCCAGGTGGTGCTCGACTGCACCGACGCGCGGGCCCTGGCCGAGTTCTACCGCGCGCTGCTGGACCTGGTCTACCGGCCCGGGGACGAACCCCCGGCGGCCGGGGAGCCCGACGGGCGGGGTAGCGACTGGTTGGTGCTGCGCACCCCGGAGGGCGTTCCGCAGTTGGCGTTCCAGCAGGTCGAGCGGTTGCCGGCGGTGACCTGGCCGGAGGGGGAGGTGCCGCAGCAGCTCCACCTCGACCTGACCGTGCCGTCGGTGGCGGAACTCGACCGGCAGCACGCGCGGGTGCTCGCACTCGGCGGCCGGCTGCTGCTGGACCGCGTCGACGACCCGGACGAGCCGTTGCGGGTCTACGCCGACCCGGCCGGTCACCCGTTCTGCGTCTTCGTCGCCTGACCGGGGTGCCGGGGCGTGGTCAGCCGCGTCCGCCGCCGTCGGCGAGCAGTCGGCCACCGGCGCGTCCGCGCTGCTGCTTCACCCGGTAGAGGCGCTGGTCGGCGGCGTGCAGGAGACGGTCGAGGGTGTCGCCGTCGTGGGGCGCGGTGGCCGCGCCGACGCTGACCGGGCTGAGCGGGCGCAACGTCGCCTCGATCCGCGCCGCCGTCGACCGGGCGGCCTCCGCGTCGGCGGCGGCGAGCACCACCACGAACTCGTCGCCACCGATCCGGGCGACGGCGTCGCCGTCGCGCAGCGCCTCGCGCGTCGCGGCCACCACCCGCCGTAGCAGGTCGTCACCGGCGGCGTGCCCGAGGCGGTCGTTGACCAGCTTGAAGTCGTCCAGGTCGAGGCAGAGCAGCGACGGCCCGGGCCGGCAGCCCGTGCGGAACAGGAAGCGGGCCAGCTCGGCCAGGCCGCGCCGGTTCAGCGCGCCGGTGAGTGGGTCCAGCGACGCCAGCGCGCGCAGTCGGGACCGCTGCCGGGCCAGCGTGCGGGTCTGGGTGGAGCAGACGGAGACGAGCACCAGCATGCCGGCGACGTAGACGAAGACGTGGCCGCGTGGCGCGGGTGGCCCGGCGACCGCGACCAGCAGGTAGGTGCCGACGATGAGCACCTCGAAGCCGAGCATCAGGCGCAGCTGCGGGGTGTAGCTGGCGACGAAGACGGCGGTGGTGACGAAGCCCAGCGCGGCGGGGGAGGAGACGCCGCCGTCACCGAGCGCGCCCACCGCGGCCACCACCAGCGTGATCAGCAGCAGCGTCGAGGAGACCCGGTAGCTCCAGCTCTTCGACGTCACCCGGGTCGCGACCCAGGAGCCCGCGACGCCGGCGACCAGGCCGCAGCCGTACGCCCCGAGCATCAGCGGCCGGTGCGGCTCGGCGAGCGTCATCAGGCAGTAGACGACGGCGACCGCGTGCGACACGGCGTGCAGCGCCGCGCTGAGCAGCGTGCGCCGGCGCCGCTCGGTCATCGGACGGCCCGCCGGGGCGGGTGCGGGCCGGGCACGCCGGAACCGGTACGGGCTCGGTCGACCGGCCCGCCCCCGCCGACGGTCGGTGTGGACGCCACGCACGCGGGGCAGCTCGCCACGTCGAAATTCAATGACCGGGCCGCCCGGTCGTCAAGAGGCGAATCGTTCATCTGGCATTCATCGGCGCGAAATGAGACAGCGCCGTGACCTGCGGGTCACCGCGCGTGAGCGGCTCAGAGCGCAGCGAGCGCCGCGGCGATGTTCCGCTCGGCCAGGTCGCGCATCCACCGCCGGTCCGGGAAGTCGGTCCCGGCGATCCGCAGCGGACCCTCGATCAACGACAGCACCTGCGCGTACCGGTAGACGTCGACACCGGCCAGTAGTTCTCCGCCGCCGACCACACGTAGAGGACCACCGACCCGCCGTCGTCGAGGCCGATCCGGTACACGCCCTTGCGGGTCCCGCCGGCGAGCCGGTCCAACGTGACGACCTGGCGGTCCGTGCCCAGCCGGTCGCGTACCAGGTCGCGGACGTCGTCCGGCCGCAGGAACGCCCGGGTCACGGTCGCTCCACCCGCGTTGGGTCGCCCCGGACCAGCTCGTCGTGGATCCGCCAGCGCGCCGTCGTGCCGGCGCGGCGGGCCGCGTCGTCGCCCTCGGCTATCCGCCGCCGCAGCAGGTCGACCGCGATCCGCCGGTTGAGGTGCAGGTGGCGTTCCGTGTCCACCACCACGGTCAGGCCGGACGGGCGGTGGGTCGCGCGGACCGCGGTGCTGGCCTTGTTCCGGTGCTGGCCGCCCGGCCCGCCGGTGCGGCACGGCACGATCGCGACGTCCGCCTCGCGGAACGGGGTGGCCATCTCGTCGGCCCGGTGCGGCCGCGCGGTGACGTACCAGTTCTTCCGACCGTGACCCGGACGGTAGGGGCTGGCCGCCTGCCAGCAGAGCGTGCCGGTCCAGCCGGTGGTGAACTCCTCCGCGCCCGCGCCGGTGATCCGGACCAGTGCCGACCGGTGGGTGCCCGGCCGTTCGCCGGGCACCGTCTCGACCCGGGCCACGCGCAGGCCGCGTCGCGCGGCGTCGGCCTCCAGGCGGGACAGCAGCCGGGCCAGCGCCCAGGCGCACTCCTGCGGCCCGCGCCCGGCGGACAGGAACAGCTCCGTCACCGTCGGCTCCGCCGGCGACCCGCGCCCACGTCCGGGGTCTTGTAGGTGACCAGCGGCACCGTGGTGGTGACCGGGGTGGCCAGGCCGTGCGCGACCAGGTCCCCGATCACCTGCTCGATGCGCTTGTACGCGGTCGGCGCCTCCTCGAACAGCAGCTGACGGTCACCGCACACCACGATCGACCCGACCGGCGTGCGGCGCAGTTCCTCGACGGTGTGCTTGGCGCGGCCACGGCGCAGCGCGTCGGCACGGGACATCTTCCGGCCGGCGCCGTGCGCGACCGAGTGGTTGGCGTCCGCGTTCGCGTGCGCGGCCACCAGGTAGGACGGTGTGCCCCGGGTGCCGGCGACCAGCACGTCCCGGCCGTCGCCCGGGGCGGCGCCCTTGCGGTGCAGGTAGTGCCCGTCACGGATCTCGACCAGGTTGTGGCACTGGTCGACGACCGGCTCGGTGGGCTCGGCGCCCAGCGCGTACGCGACCCGGGCCGCGAGCAGTCGCCGGTTGAGCGAGCCCCACCGGACCGCCGCGTCGTGCCGGGCCAGGTAGGCGTCCGGGTCGGGGGCGGGGCCCGCCCCGTGCGTCTCGGTGTGCTCGCGCAGGATCCGCTCGCCCAGCCCGCGCGAACCGGAGTGCACGACCAGCACCAGGTCGCCGGTGGCCAGGCCGAGCCGGTCGGCGTGCTCCGGCGCGAGGACCGCGCCGACGCGGGCCAGCTCGACGAAGTGGTTGCCGCGCCCGACCGTGCCGAGCCCGTCCAGGTGACCGGCCGGCACGTCGCCGTCCAGCACCGACCAGGCCGGGTCGTCGGCGTCCCGGTCCGGGTCGAGCGCCCGGTCCAGGTCGGGGAACCGGGCGGCCAGCCGTTCGGGTACGGCCCGCCGCAGCGCGATCGGGAACACCGCGATCCCGCACCCGATGTCGGAGCCGACCAGGAACGGGTAGAGCACCGTCGACGCCATCGCGGCGCCGATCGGCGCGCCCTTGCCGGGGTGCAGGTCCGGCATGGCGGCGACGTGCACCATGCCGTCCAGTGCGGCGACCTGGTGGCACTGGTCCAGCGCGGCGGACTCGATCCAGCTGCCGGGGGAGGAGAAGACGGAAACGGTGGCGGGCACGGTGGCCCGCCCGGAGGAATGCACGGACACAGACGCTCGTTTCTGGGAAAGGCGGAGAGCGGCGAACGGCAGGCGGCTCGGCCTGCGGGCGGGGTGCGGTCCGTCAGAACGTCATGGCGGTCACCGTGCCCGACACCGGCGGGTGAGGCAAGCGAGTTTCGCCGCCGAGCACGCCGAAAGGCCGGCCGGTCGTGACGACCGGCCGGCCTTTCGGGGGCGGGGTGTTACCGGCCCCGGCCCCTCAGGTAGACGATGGCGACGAGCGCCACCGCCACCAGGACGAAGAATCCGACGAGCACCGGCCCCGGCAGGGGCGAGCGGGCGGCGAGCGTGACAGCGAGCAGATCCATGTCAGTCCTCGGGTGGTCGGGTCAGGTCAGAAGGCCACGGTTCCCTGGAATCCGGCCGAGCAACCCGTGCCGCCGCTGCTGACGCCGCCGTTGTAGTCCGACTCGCCCTCCCAGTCCACCTCGGCGCCGGCGCTGATCGCGCCCAGGGCGCACTGACCGTAGACACCGCCGCCGTCCTCCACGTTGCCGCTGCCCTTCTGGTAGGACACCGAGGCGCCGGCGCCGGTGCCGATGGATCCGGTGATGCCCTGGTTGCCCTCGTCGTCCCACTCGTAGGCGAGGCCGGCGCACAGGACGTAGCAGATCTCGAATCCGAAGCTCTCGGAGTCCTGGCCGGTCGGGTCGATGTTGCCGATCGGGTTGTCGGCGGCGTAGGCGTAGCGGTTGCCGTTCGCCGGGTTGCCGATGAAGCTCAGGTTGTCCTGCTGGGTGAACCGCCCGTGGGCCGGGTTGTACCAGCGCTGGCCGAACTTGGTGTACTTCGTCGCCGGGTCGTAGATGCCGCCGGCGTAGCGCAGGATGTTGGTCTGCCCGAGGTAGTACTCGTCGGAGCTGGTGACCACGCCGTACGGGTCGTAGCGGTAGGTGGCCACCGTGGTGCCGTCAGAGCTGACCACGGCGATCGGGGAGCCCTGCCCGTCGAGGACGTAGGCGTAGTCGCGGTTGTTGATGCGCAGGCCGAGCAGGGAGCCGATGCCGTCGCGCTCGACGTAGACGGTCCCGGAGCCGTTGCGGTAGGACTGGAGGGCGGGCACGCCGTACTGGTCCTGCCGGCCGAACACCATCGTGGTGCCGTTGCCGGAGGTCAGCTCCACCTGGTCGGCGCCGGCGTAGGTGTAGCTGCCGGTCCCGGCGGTGGTCATCTGCTTCAGCCCGTTGTATCCCAGGGTGGTGACCGCGGGCGCGCTGCTCTTGGTCTGGCTGCCGCGGCCGTCGTAGGTGTTGTTGGTCGTGGTGATCTGGTTGGCCGAGTTGAACGTCAGCGACTGGGTGGTGCTGGCGTCGACCTTGACACTGGTGCGGTTGCCGTTGGTGTCGTAGGCGTACTCGTAGGTCTTGCCGCCCACGTTGGTGGCCTTGGTCAGCCGGTTGCCCTTGTCGTAGCTGAACTGGGTGACCGTGCCGGTCGACTCGTCCTTCTGCCACTGGCGCAGGCCGGTGTCGTCGGTCTTGGCGGTCGAGCAGCCCTGGCCGGCCACGTACTTGGCGTAGCAGTAGGTGATGTCCGAGACGGTGGCGGGGCTGCTGGAGAAGCGCTTCGTGGTGACCCGCAGCGGCCGGTCCGACTTGTCGTACGTGGTGGTGGTCTTCATCGCCCAGACGCTGTTGGTGTTGTCCGTGGCGAAGTACGTCGTGGTCCGGTTGCCGTTGTTGTCGTAGAGGAAGTTGTAGCGGGTGCCCCCGGCGGTGTCCATCCGGACCAGCAGGTTGCGGGTGTTGTAGTAGTACTGCGTGGTGCCCCGGCCGTCGGTCAGCTTGACCAGGTTGCCGACGGCGTCCGGGACGTAGGACAGCGTCTCGGCGCCGGTGGTGCGTTCGCGGAGCCGGTTCAGCGTGTCGTAGAGGTAGGTGGTGACCCCGCTGGCGTCGGTCCGCTTGATCAGGTTGCCGGAGCCGCCGTACTCGTAGACGACGTCACCGGCGGCCGCGCAGCCGGAGTGTGAGATCTTGGTGACCCGGTCGTCCAGGCTGTACTCGTAGGTGGTGACGCAGCCGTCGTTGACGGTCTTGAGCCGGCCGAAGTTGTCGTAGCTGAACGTCTTCGCGACCAGCCCGTTGCCGGTCGGCGGCGTGAGCTTGATGACCTGCTTGTTGGCGTCGTAGCCGTAGGTGGTGGCGTTGGTGCCGTTGCCGGGGTCGGTGGACGACTTCACCGTGCCGTCGGTGTTGTAGTCGACCTTCGCGTCGGCGGCCAGGGCGTCCTTGGTGGAGGTCCGGTTGCCGGTGCCGTTGTAGGTGTAGGTGGAGCTGTTGGCCTGCGTGTCGATCGACGAACTGGGCTGGAAGTTGGCGGTGGGGTTGGTCTGGCTGGCCACGCCGGTGTACGCCGCCGACGCGCTCGCGCCGGTGGGTGAGTCCGACTTGGTCAGCGACTCGCCGCCGTTGGCCCCGTAGGTGTTGGTGACGGTGCCGCCCTCCGGCGAGACGGTGCCCGCCACGTCGCCGAACGGCGTGTACGAGGTGCTGCGCTCGTTGCCCGCGGGGTCGGTGACCTTGGTGACCTTCTTGTCGCTGTTCAGGTCGTAGGTGCTGTGCGGCACCGCGGCGACCGCCTGGCCGAGGTCCTGCCGCGCGTCCGCGACGAGCGTCTGCGAGGACGTCGGGTACGCGAACCGGGTGGTGGAGCCGGTCATCGTCGGCACGTTGGTGACCTGGGTGACCGAGGTGACCCGGTGCTGGCCGTCGTAGGTGAACGTGTGGAACGAGTTGTCCATCGCGGTGATCTTGACCAGGTCGCCCGCGCTGTTGTAGTCGAACGACGTCTTGCGCCAGGTGGCGGACTGGATGGTGGTGAGCCGGTTCGCCGAGTCGTACTGGTACGACACCTCCCGCCAGGCGCCGTCGTCGGCGGTCTGCCGGTACTTGGTGATCTGGTTGCCGGTGTAGGTCGGGACCGCCGAGCGCACCGACCCGTTGCCCCGGTCCGAGGTGACCTTGCTCAGCTTGCCGCTGGCGTAGGTGTAGGTGGTGGCGTTGTCGTTGCGGTCCAGCGTCTTCGTCAGCAGGCCGGCGGAGTCGAAGTAGAGCCGCTTGCCGCCGTGCTCGGTCAGCTTCCAGCCGGTGCCGTCCTTGGCCAGCACGGCCTTGAACTCCACCGGGGTCTTGTAGCCGGACCCGAGCACGGTGAACTTCCCGACCACCCCGTCGGCGGCGGCGTAGGTCACCGACCCGTCGTCGGCCTTGACCAGCCGGACGTCCATGCCGGCCCGGGTACGCCAGCCGGGGCCGTGCGCGCCCTGCGGAAGGTCGGTGCCGAGCAGCAGGCTGTTGAACGCCGCGCCGACGGTGACGTTGGCCGCCACGCCGGGCAGGGTGAGTTCGGTACTGGTGATCAGCAGGTTGCCCGACCCGACGTTGACCTTCGCCTGGATCCGGTCGCTGATCGAGAAGGGGACCTGGGCCGCGTTGCGGACCGGCCCGGTGCCCTTCGGCACGGTGGGGGCGACCCCCTGCGCGACGGCGGTCCGGCTGGCCGCGCGACGCGGGGTGTCGAACAGCTTCACCGTGCCACCCGTACGCGGTGACACCACCGGGGTGAGGCCTCCGGGCGCTGCGGGGGCGGCGCTCGCGGGGGCGGCGGGTGCCACCAGCCAAGCCGATGCCAGGGCGGTGACCACCGCCGTCGTCGACATGGCGCGACGTTTCTGCATGTATTCTCCTCGACGCAATCCGGCGGTCGCCGGGTGGGCACGGTGAAGATCTGTTCCGCCGGACGACGAAACAGCGAGCAATTGCGCTGGAATGGGCGCGCATAATTGCGCGCCCATTCCGGCGGCGGTGTGGTGTGGATGTGCGTCAGCCGCGCAGGCGCAGCCGTGGCGGCCTTCTGGCCAGGCGATGAGCGCCTGGCGGAAAGGGTTGTGACGCGGTCGTGACGGCCGGCATCGCTCGGCTGTGGCGCGAGCGGTCCGGTCGTGCGAGTTGACTCCGTCGTCCGGCTGGCGATTATCCCCGTTCTTCTCGCGCCGGTACTTGATGGATGTCAATTAACCTAGTGAGGTGATCGGATTGCTGTCAATGCCGATCACAAATGGTTGTCACCTATCCGGCGGATACGGGCACAAGGGCCGACGTCCTCACGGAGCGTGAAACCCCGGCCACCGTCGACATCGGGCGACCGGATCCATAGACTCCGGTCTTTCTGGTACCACGAGTCCAGGGAGGACCCACGTGTCGAGCGAAACCCGACCGCACGTCGCCGTACCGTTGCTGGCCCGCCTCGCCGGGGTGGCGGTGACCGCCGCCGCGCTCGTCGCCGCCGGAGGTGTCGCCGCCACCGCGGCGCCGGCCGCCGACCCCGCGCCCACCAAGGGGCCGTGCGCGTACACCCCGACGCCGGACGAGCCGGCCGCCCGGCCGGTGCCACTGCCGCCCGATCCGCGCCGCACGCCGGACCGGGGGACGGTACGGGTGACCCTGCGCACCAACCAGGGCCCGATCGGGCTGACCCTCGACCGCGAGCAGGCCCCCTGCACCGTGCAGAGCTTCCTGCACCTGACCCGGCACAGGTTCTACGACCGGACGCCGTGCCACCGGCTGACCGCGTACCCGACGTTGAAGGTGTTGCAGTGCGGTGACCCGTCGGGGACCGGCGAGGGCGGCCCGGGCTACCGGTACCGCGACGAGCTGCCCACCGACCTGCCGCCCGCGCCGACCGACCCGACCGGGGTCCGCCGGCTCTACGCCCGCGGCACACTGGCCATGGCGAACGCCGGCCCGGACACCAACGGCAGCCAGTTCTTCCTGGTCCAGTCCGACTCGGCGCTGCGCCCCAACTACACCGTCTTCGGGCAGATCGACGCGGCCGGGCTGGCCACGCTGGACCGGATCGCGGCCGGCGGCATCGCGGCCACCCCGGAGGATCCGGCGCCGGTCGACGGCGCGCCGGCCCTGCCGGTGGAGATCTGCCGGGCCAAGCGGGGCCGCTGAACGCCGGTGGTCCGGCGGAACGGCCGACGCCGGTCCGCCGGACCGCCCGGTAACCTGCGGCGATGACGCACGAGCGGGAGATCACCGAGCCGGTCGACCTGTGCCGGCCGGACGGCCGGCTGAATCCGGCGGCCGTCGGTTGGAGCCGCCGCCCGCTGCACCGGTCCGAGCTGCGGGGCTGGGGCCGGGCCAAGCGGTGGGAGCACTGGGGCGTGGTCACCCCGACGCACGTCCTCGGCCTGGTCGCGTCCTCGCTGGACTACGCCGGCGTGCAGAGCCTCTACCTGCTCGACCGGCGCACCGGTCGGGAGACCGTCGCCGAGGCGGTCGTGCCGTTCGCGCGGGGCACGGAGTTCCCGCCGGTCAGTGGCGCGGGCCCGGTCCGGGCCCGGGGCGGCGGGCTGACCGTCGAGGTCGACCAGGACGCGGACGGCAGCACCGTACGGGCCACCGCGCCGGGCGTCGAGGTCGACCTGGTGGTGCCGCTGCCGCCGGGGCACGAGTCGCTCGGCGTGGTGGTGCCGTGGAGCACCCGCCGGTTCCAGTACACGGTCAAGGACGTCGGCCGCCCGGTCCGCGGCTCGATCCGGGTGCACGGCACGGACCACGCGGTCGGTGCGGACTCGTTCGCGGTGCTCGACCACGGGCGCGGCAAGTGGCGGTACGCGGTGCGCTGGAACTGGGCGGCCGGCTGTGGCCCGGGTCGGGCGATCCAGTTGGGCGGCACGTGGACCGACGGCACCGGCTCGACCGAGAACGCGGTCTTCGTCGACGGTCGGTTGCACAAGATCGGCGCCGACCTCACCTGGCGCTACGACCGGTCCGACTGGCTGCGGCCGTGGCGGATCACCGGCGACCGGGTGGACGTCACGTTCCACCCGTTCCACGAGCGGGTGGCGCGCACCAACCTGCTCGTGCTGGCCGGCGAGACGCACCAGTGCTTCGGGCACTTCGCCGGCTGGGCGGCCACCGACGACGGCGAGCGCGTCGACCTCGACGGCCTGACCGGCTGGGCCGAGGAGGCGCGCAACCGCTGGTGACAGGCGTCCCCGCCACGCGGCCGGCGCGGCGGGGACGCGTGTCGGGCGGTCAGGCCGGCAGTCGCCAGACCTGGTTGGCGCCGCCGAAGCAGTCCCAGATCTGGAGCCGGGTGCCGTCGGCGGAGCTGTTGCCGGTGGCGTCGAGGCACCGGTTCGACGCCGGGTTGCGCAGCGTGCCGTTGCTCTGCGCCTGCCAGACCTGGGCGCCGGTGCCGTTGCAGTCCCAGAGCTGGATCTTCGTGCCGTTCGCGGTGCCGGCGCTCGTCACGTCGAGGCACTTGCCCAGCGCCCGCAGCGTGCCGTCGCCGGCCACGGTCCAGTTCTGCGCGGCGGTGCCGTTGCACCCGTACAGCTGGATCGCGGTGCCGTTCGCGGTGCCGGCGGCGGCGACGTCGACGCACCTGCCGGCGATGCCGGTGATCGGCCCGGTGCGCCCGGACGGAGGTGGCGTGCCGCCGCCGGTGACCGTGTCGTAGATCGCGCTGACCAGCGAGGTCGAGCCGGTGGTGTCCTGCGACAGCTCCCAGTTCATCATGCCGCCGGCGTTCGCCATGGCCCACTGCGTCTTGCGCTTCACGGTCGGGACGCCGTTGTAGCACTGCTGGGCGCCGCCGACCGTGGTGCAGTCCCGGTTGGCGTTGGCCGGGTCCATTCCGACGAGTGCGGCGTAGGTGTAGTAGCCGGGCCGGCTGTAGAACGGCACGCCGAGCACCGCCTTGGCCGCCGGCAGGCCGCGTGCCTTCCACCCGTTGACGGCGGCGATCGACCAGTCGTAGTTGGCGTGCGGGCTGCCGCCGTCGTACGCCATGACGTTGAGCCAGTCGACCGAGCCGAAGACGGCGGTGGGCACCCCGGTGACGTAGTAGCCCTCGGCGACCACGGCGGCGGTGAGCAGCTTGCCCCGGCTGTGCAGGGCGCTGCCGAGCTGCTGCATCAGCAGGGTGTAGTTGCTGGCCGAGGCCCCCGGGTCGGGGTACTCCCAGTCGATGTCGACACCGTCGAGGTTGTACTGGTCGACGAAGGCGACCACGTTGTTCACGAACGCGCCGCGAGCGCCGGAGTTGGCGGCGAGCGCCTCGAACGCGGAGTCGTCGCCGTCGTTCCAGCCGCCGATCGCGATGGAGACCTTCACGTTGTTGGCGTGCCCGAGCGAGACCAGCGAGGAGAGCTTGCTCGGGTTCTCCACCGCGCGCAGGCTGCCGTCGCCGTTGGGCAGCACGAAGGCGTAGTTGACGTGGGTGAGCTTGCCGTACTGGAGGCTGGTGACGCTGCCGCTCCACGACGGCATGTAGCCGACGCTCTTGAAGTTGTTCGGCAGCACGACCGCCTCGGCGGCGGACGGGGCGAGGGCGAGGGTGGCGGCGGTGGTGGCGAGCGCGAGCGCACCGGCGGCGAGGCGGCGCCGGAGGGGGGATCTGGGCATCGAGGGGCCTTCCCGGGGGACGGGGGTGGACAGCGGTCTTCCTCGAGGTGGCCCAAATATTAAAGACTATTAACTAAGACGTCAACGATACTCTTCGATGAAAGCGTGCGGGCGGCCCCGATCGGGGCCGCCCGCGTGCCGAACTCAGCCGATCGAGGCCGGGAACCGGTCCCAGACCCGGTGCGCGGCCATCAGCCCCTGCACGGCGGTGAGCACCTCCCCGCCCGAGCCGCCGGTGACCACGCCGGGCGAACCGGCCACCCCGGTCTGCCGCAGCACCTCCGCGCCGGCGCCCCACGCGCCGATCGCCTTGGCGTGCCGCCACGCCTCCTCGACCAGCAGCAGCACCCGCGGGTCGACGGTGGGCGAACCCGCCGCGCCGGCCTTGGCGTCGCGGGCCGGCAGC
>NZ_CADEAU010000075.1 GCF_902825405.1 Micromonospora maritima
AGCGGGACCTGCGCGACCTGCTCGACCGGTACGCCTCGGCCACGGTTCAGGTGGCCGCGCCGGCGACCCCGGTGCCGCTACCGGCGCGGACGGCCGGGGAGCTGGCCGCGGCGGTCGGCGCGGCGCTGGACAACGTGGCCCGGCACGCCGGTGGGCGGGCCTGGGTGCTGATCGAGGACGAGGAGGAGACGGTGACCGTCTCGGTACGCGACGAGGGGCCGGGGATCCCGGAGGGGCGGCTGGCGGAGGCCGCCACGCAGGGGCGGCTCGGGGTGGCCCAGTCCATCCGGGGCCGGGTGGCCGACCTGGGCGGCGAGGTGCGGATCGTCTCCGCGCCGGGCGCCGGGACCGAGTTCGAGCTGGTCGTACCGAGGAGCCGGCGGTGAGCATCCGGGTGATGGTGGTCGACGACCACCCGATGTGGCGCGAGGGTGTGGCCCGCGACCTCACCGAGGCCGGTCACCAGGTGGTGGCGACCAGCGGCGAGGGCCGGCAGGCGGTCCGGGTGGCCGCGGCGGCCCGCCCCGACCTGGTCGTGCTCGACCTGCAACTGCCGGACGTCTCCGGGGTGGAGGTGATCCGGGGGCTGCGCGCCGCGCTGCCCGAGGTACGGGTGCTCATGCTGTCGGCCAGCGGTGAGCCGCAGAGCGTGCTGGACGCGGTCAAGGCCGGGGCCACCGGCTACCTGGTGAAGTCGGCCGCGCCGGCCGAGTTCCTCGACGCGGTACGCCGCACCGCGGCCGGGGAGCCGGTGTTCACGCCCGGCCTGGCCGGACTGGTACTGGGGGAGTTCCGGCGGCTCGCGGCCGCGCCGCCGACCCCGCACGACGACGCACCCCGGCTCACCGATCGCGAGACCGAGGTGCTGCGCCTGGTCGCCAAGGGACTGTCCTACAAGCAGATCGCCGAGCGGCTCGGGGTGTCCCACCGGACGGTCCAGAACCACGTGCAGAACACCCTGGGCAAGCTCCAGCTGCACAACCGGGTCGAGCTGACCCGGTACGCCATCGAGCGGGGCCTGGACGGCTGAGACGTCAGTGCGCCTCCGGCGGCCGGGTCTCGTGGATGGCCAGCTCCTCGGCGGTGGCGCCGCCGCCGGCCGCGCCGGCGTCGTAGGCCACGTTGTCCGTCTCCTGGTCGGTGTGCGCGCCCTCGTCCGGTTCGACCAGCCGGCCCACCTGGTGGTCGGCGACGGTGCCGAGCTGGCCGTGGTCGTAGATCGAGACCGGCGAGTCCGGGTCGGAGACCGGCCCCGGGTCGATCACGTCCGCGTCGAGCTGGGCCTGCGCGGCGGCCTCCTCGCTGTCCGCCTCGGCGGCGATGTCCGGGTCGACCGGGCCGGCGAGCGGGTCGTCGGCGGGCCGCTCGTACTGCTCGCGGTCGAGCTTGTAGTCCAGCGACTCGCCGTCGAGCTGCTCCTCCGCCGTGGTGCCGAACCGGTCCACCGCGACCGGCGTGCGGTCACCCGGGATCTGGGCCGGCTCGGGACCGTCCGCCTCACGCCCGGTCAGGACGTCGTCGTTGGCGGTCGAGTCGTCGTCGGCGGTGTCGGGCAGGCCCTCCGCCTCGGGGTCGGACACGGGGGTGGGGTACTCGTCGTCGCGCATGGGGGTGAACTACCCACTGCGTTGACCGCATTAACCGCGACCGAGCGGGTGGATCGGGAGCAAGAGGGCGAAATCCCGCCTCAGTTGCGGAAGGCCGTCTCGTCCTCGGCGTGCAGCACGCACCAGACCACCTTGCCGTCGGGCAGCGGCGTGCTGCCCCACCGACGGGCCACCACGTCGATGAGCAGCAGCCCCCGGCCGCCCACCGAGTCGACCGGAGCCGGCCCGGCGTACGTCGGGCGCCCGGCGGCGTGGTCCCGCACGGCCAGGTGCAGGGCGCTGCCCCGGGGCGCGAGCCGGAGCGTCATCGGCGTCGCGGCGTGCGCCACCACATTGTTGACCATCTCGGTCACCGCGATGCAGGCCGGCTCGGCCAGCTCCGGCAGTCCCCAGCGGGTACACCCCTCGGTGACCAGCGCGCGGGCCTCGCGCGCGGCCTCCACCACCGGGGGGAGCTCGACGTCCAGCAGTTCGGGCGGCACGCCCGCCGGCCGGGGAACCGGCCGGTCGCCGGAGACGAACAGCAGGTCGGCGGCGGGCCAGTCGGCGATTGCGCCGCGGATCTCGTCGAGCGCCTCGCGCGCCCGCGGATCGGTGATCCGGACCCCGGACAGGTCGACCAGCACCGGCCCCGGCCGAGCCCAGCACCGGCCGAGCAGCGTGCCCGCCACGGCCTCGACCCCGGCCCGATCGAGCACACCGGTCAGCCGGACCGTCGCGGAGGAGTCGTCGGTCTCGACCAGGCAACGTGCGTCCGTCGGCATGATCGTCCCATTGTGCACGTCGGCTACCCTCGGCGCATCGGTCCGGTCGACGGGACTCATGATCTACCGGCCCGGGAACGTCGGCCGATCGCCGCGACGGTGCCGACCGCCGTACCGGCCGCGGCCAGCCCGAAGGCAGCGGTCAGCCGCAGGAGCTGCCCGCGCCGGCCGGACCAGCCGTCGGTCCGCTCCGCCGCCGCGTCGGGGGTGAAGACGTTGCCGGTGGCGTCCAGGCGTACCCCGGGACCGAACTGGGTCCGCGCGGTGTACCAGCCGAGCACCCGCTCGGCCACCGCCGGGGCGAGCCGCCACTGGAGCCCGATCAGCCGGGCCGCGCCGCCCGCGTACGCCTCCCGGCGGGGACGGCGCAGCAGCCGGACGATCGTCTCGGCCACCATCTCCGGCGGGTAGACCGGCGGGGGCGGGGTCAGCTCCCGGCCGGTGTGGTTCGCCGCGTGCCGGAAGAACGGCGTGTCGATGGTGGCCGGCAGCACGGTGCAGATCGAGACGGCGCCGCGGCCGGTCACCCGCAGCTCCTGCCGGACCGTGTCGGCCAGTCCCCGGATGGCGTGCTTGGTGGCGTTGTACGCCGACTGGTACGGCATGGCCACCTCGGCCAGCACGGACGCGTTGTTGACCAGCACGCCGCCGCCGGCCGCCCCGAGCCAGGGCAGCGCGGCCCGCGTCCCGTGCACGGTGCCGAGCAGGTTCACCTCGACCACCCGGCGGAACTCGGCCACCGGGATCTCGTCGAACAGCCCCACCGTGCCGACGGCCGCGTTGTTGACCCAGGCGTCGATGCGGCCGAACTCGGCCGCCGCGCGCGCCGCCAGTCGCTCCACCGAATCCGGATCGGTCACGTCGGTGGGCACCACCAGGGCGCGCCCGCCCAGCTCCCGGCAGTGCGCGGCGACCCGCTCCAACGCCGCCTCGGTCCGGGCGGCCAGCACCACGTCGGTGCCGCGCCTGGCCAGCGCGTAGGCGGTGGCCGCGCCTATCCCACTGGAGGCGCCGGTGATGACGACGGTGGCGTCGGCGAGGGTGCGGGTGAGCGGCATCCTTCGTCGGTACCCCCACGCGGGCCGCTCATGCCGCCCGGGCCGACCTGGTCGGGACCGGTCCGCACGGTGTCCCGCTCGCGCGACGGGCAGCCGCGCTGCCGATCTGCCAGGTTTGGGCGCACCGGGTCCGGGTTAATGGGACGCTCTGACCGGGAGACCCCGCTCGCGAGAACGCATGGAGGTGCACCATGCGCGTCGGCCTTGTATGCGCGCACGCCGGCTCGTCCACCGACGGTCCCACCGTCGGGACCCAGGAGCACATTGCGCGTGTGGCGGCGGAGCTCGCCGCCCGGGGCCACGAGGTCCGGGTGTACGAACGCCGCGACGCGGCGACCCAGCCGGCGCTCGCCGAGCTGGACGGCTACCGCCTGGAACGGGTGCCGGTCGGTCCGGCCGACCCGCTGCCCACCGCCGAGCTGGTGCCGTACGTGGCCGAGTTCGGCCGCTGGCTCGCCCGGGAGTGGGCCGGTGAGTGGGCCCCCGAGGTGGTGCACGGTCACTACTGGGTGGGCGGTCTCGCCGCCGCCCACGCGGTCCGCACCACCGACATCCCGGTGGTGCAGACCTTCCACTCGCTCGGCGTCGAGCAGCTGCGTCACCTGGGCCGGCGCTACGGCGGGCCGGGCGAGCGCATCCCGCTGGAGCGGGCGCTGACCCGGGCCGTGGACGTGGCGGTCGCCCAGTGCAACGACGAGGTCGACGAGCTGACCCGGATGGGCCTCCAACGCACCTCGGTGGCGATGGTGCCGACCGGCGTGGACACCGGACAGTTCCACCCGGACGGCGAGGCCGCCCCCCGGGACCAGCGCTCCCGGATCCTCTCCGTGGGCGGACTCTCCGCCGGCCACGGCCAGGACGACCTGATCCGGGCGATGCGGCTGGTCGGCGACGCCGAGCTGGTGATCGCGGGCGGCCCGCCGGCCGAGCGGCTGGCCGGTCACGCCGAGGCCCGCCGGCTGCGCGAGCTGGCCGAGCGGGCCGGGGTGGCCGAGCAGGTGAAGCTGGTCGGCGCGGTCCCGCACGACCAGATGGCCACCTGGTACCGCTCCGCCGACGTGGTGGCCTGCACGCCGCACTATTCGTCCGCCGGCCGCGTCTCGCTGGAGGCGATGGCCTGCGGCGTGCCGGTGGTCGGCTACGCCATGGGCGGCATCGCCGACGCCGTGGTGGACGAGGTGACCGGCAAGCTGGTGCCGCCGGGCGACGTCCGCACCCTCGGGGTGACGCTGCGCCGGATGCTCACCGACAACGCCGGACGGTTCGCGTACGGCCACGCCGCGGTGGACCGGGTGCGGTGCAGCTACACCTGGGAACGCACGGCGGCGGCGCTGGAGCGTCTCTACGAGCGGGTGATCGGGCGCCGTCGTCCGGCCACCCCGGTGGAGCCGACCCCGCCGGTCGAGGTGGCCGTCGAGGCCCGGGGACCGGTCGAGGCGGCCTGAGCCGGCACCACACCGGCACCGATCATCGCCGGCCCCCGCTCGCGGGCGGTCGCGTGGTGGTGCTGCGGCTCGGCGTACCGGGTCAGGCCCACCACGGCGGCCAGCGTGACCAGGAATCCGAGCCCGGCCAGCCACTCCCGCCCGGGCCAGATCTTGTCGTTGAGCAGCAGCAGCCCGACGATCGCCGCGGGCACCGCGCCGGCGGCGTCCATCGCGGCCACCGCGGCCGTGGTCGAGCCGCGTTGCATCGCCAGGCCGAGCAGCAGCTGGCCGACCACCGAGTGGGCGATCAGCAGGTAGAGCAGCGGGTCGCGGACGAACGCCTCCGCGGAGTCGGCCGAGGCGAGCGGGCGGGCCGCCACCGCGGCGGCGGAGAACGCCATCCCGGCCAGCGAGCCGAGCACCACCGAGCCGGGCGCGCCGTGCAGCCGGGCGGCGAAGAAGCCGGACACGGCGATCGCGCCGAGCGCCACCACCAGACTGATCAACCCGGCCGTGCCCAGTTGCCGCGACGGCGCCGGCTCGGCGGAGAGCACCAGCGCGGTGATCCCGCCGAAGAGCAGCACCAGCAGGACCACCTCGGCGGCCGGCAGGCGCCACTTCAGCACCAGCACACCGAGCACGGCGGTCACCCCCAGCCCGGCCGCCACGCTGGCCTGGACCAGGAACAGCGGCAGGTCGCGCCGGGCCAGGAAGGCCAGCACGAAGCCGACGACCTGGCAGGTCAACCCGACCAGGTACGTCCGGTGACCGGCCAGCCGCAGCAGCAGCCCCGGGTCGAACGTGTGGTGCACGGTGGTCCGCGCGGCGGCGACCGACTGGAGGAGGTTGGCGAAGCCGTACGCGACGATCATCGCCGCGAGGAAGCACCAACCGGAGGAGACCACCTGGCGAGGATAGAGCTCTCGCCGGGTCAGCGCTCGGCCGGCCGGCCGAGCCGGCGCAGGATCTCGTCGTGCAGCACGCCGTTGCTGGCGATCGCGCTGACGTCGCCCGAGCCCGCACCGGCCGGCGCGGGTCGCCCGGCCAGGTCGGTGAACGTGCCGCCGGCCTCGGTGACGATCGGCACCAGCGCGGCGACGTCCCACAGCGACAGCTCCGGCTCCACCATCACCTCCAGCGCGCCCTCGGCCAGCAGCATGTAGCCGTAGAAGTCGCCGTACGCCCGGCTGCGCCAGGTGTCGCGCATCAGCTGGAGCATCGCGTCCAGGCGGCCGGCCCGTTCCCAACCGGTCAGCGAGGAGTAGCAGACGCTGGCGTCGGCCAGCGCGGTGACGCCGGAGACCCGGATCGGCGTCGCCTCGGCCGGGCCGGCACCGGCGAACGCGCCCGCGCCCACCGCGCCCCACCAGCGCCGCCCGAGCGCCGGCGCGGAGACCAGGCCGAGCACCGGACGGTCGTGCTCCAGCAACGCGATCAGGGTGGCCCAGACGGGTACGCCCCGGACGAAGTTCTTCGTCCCGTCGATCGGGTCGACCACCCAGCGCCGCCCGTCCGGGCCGGCGGCGGGCTGCTCCCCGTACTCCTCGCCGAGCAGGCCGTCGTCCGGCCGGTGCGCGGCCAGCAGGGCCCGGATCTCCCGTTCCACGGCGGTGTCCGCGTCGGAGACCGGGGTCAGGTCCGGCTTCGACTCGACCCGGAGGTCCAGGGCGCGGAACCGGGCCGAGGAGACGGCGTCCGCGGCGTCGGCGAGCAGGTGGGCGAGGGCGAGGTCGTCGGCGTACCCGGTCATGGTCGACACGCTAGTGCGGGCCGGGCCGGCGGCACCGGCGGGTCGGCGTCCGTCCGCCGGTCAGGAACCGGCGAGCGGATCGCCCGGGTTGCGCTCCGGCTCGCGCGGGTCGCCCTCGCCGCTGCGCGAGGCGAGCAACCGACGGTACGAGGCCAGCCGGCGCTGGTCCGCCTTCCCGGCGGCCACCCAGGCGTCCAACGCGCAGTCCGCCTCGTCGGCGGTGTGCGGGCAGTTGGCCGGGCAGTCGACGGTCGCCTCGACCAGGTCGGGGAAGCCGTGCAGCAGACTCTCCGCCGAGACGTGCGCGAGCCCGAAGCTGCGCACGCCGGGGGTGTCGACGATCCACCCCGGGTCGCCGACCGGGTCGGGCGGCGGCGGCAGGCGCAGCACCACCGCGCTGGTCGAGGTGTGCCGGCCCCGGCCGATCGCGCTCACCGTGCCGACCGCCCGCTCCGCGTCCGGGACCAGGCGGTTGACGAGCGTCGACTTGCCCACCCCGGAGTGACCCACCAGCACCGAGACCCGGCCGGCGAGCAGCGCCCGCAGCTCGGCGAGGTCGGAGTCCGGCCGGATCAGCACGTACGGCAGCTCCAGCTCCGTGTAGTAGCCGAGCACCGCCTCCGGACCGGCCAGGTCGGCCTTGGTGAGGCAGAGCAGCGGCTCGATGTCGGCGTCGTACGCGGCAACCAGGCAGCGGTCGATGAACCCGGTGCGCGGCGGCGGGTCGGCCAGCGCGCTGACGATCACCAGCTGGTCGGCGTTCGCCACCACCACCCGCTCCAACCGGCCCTCGGCGGTGGTCTCGTCGTCGTCGGCGGTGCGCCGCAGCACGGAGCTGCGCTCGGCGATGCGGACGATGCGGGCCAGCGCGCCGGCCGCGCCGGAGGTGTCGCCGACCAGCCCCACCCGGTCGCCCACCACCACCGACTTGCGTCCCAGCTCGCGGGCGCGCATGGCGGTGACGATCGGGGCGTCCGGACCGGCGTCGGGCAGTACGCAGGTGTAGCGCCCGCGGTCGACGGCGATCACGAACCCGTCGACGGCGTCGGCGTGCCGGGGCCGGGTGCGCGTACGGGGGCGCGACGACCGGCCGGGGCGTACCCGGACGTCGTCCTCGTCGTACTCCCGCCGCTTCGTCGCCAGGACGTCCCCCCGCTGTCAGTTCTTGCCGGTCACCATCCCCGACCATAGTGCCGGAAACTCCGGCATGGTCTTCGAGGTGCACGTCACGTCGTCGACCTCGATGCCGGGGACGGCCAGGCCGGCCACCGCCGCGGCGTGCGCCATCCGGTGGTCGGCGTACGTCCGGAACGTGCCGCCGCGCAGCGGGCGGGGCCGGATCTCCAGGCCGTCGTGGGTCTCGGTGACGTCCGCGCCCAGCCCGGCGAACTCCTTGGCCAGCGCGGTCACCCGGTCGCTCTCGTGACCCCGGATGTGACCGATCCCGGTCAGCCGGGACGGGCCGTCGGCCAGCAGGGTGAGCGCGGTCAGCACCGGGGTCAGCTCGCCCACGTCGGAGAGGTCGGCGTCCAGCCCGCGGACCGTGCCGGTGCCCCGCACGGTCAACCCGTCGGTGCCGAGCGTGACCTCGCCGCCCATCCGGTGCAGCAGCTCGCGCAGCCGCTCGACCGGCTGGAGGCTGCTGCGCGGCCAGCCCTGAAGGGTGACCTCGCCGCCGGTGACCAGCGCGGCGGCGAAGAACGGCGCGGCGCCGGAGAGGTCGGGCTCGATCTCCCAGCCGCGCCCGGTGAGCGGGCCGGGCTCGACCACCCAGACGTCGGGGGTGGTGTCGTCCACCGCCGCCCCGGCGGCCCGCAGCATCTGCACGGTCATCCGCAGGTGCGGCGCGGACGGCACCGGCGGGCCCTGGTGCCGGACCACCACGCCCCGGTCGAAGCGGGGGGCGGCCAGCAGCAGCCCGGAGACCAGTTGACTGGACGCGGAGGCGTCGATGACGACCTCGCCGCCGGTCACCCGGCCGGCGCCGAGGACCACCAGGGGCAGGCTGCCGGTCGGCGGGGTGTCGATGCGGACGCCGAGCGTGCGCAGCGCACCGATCAGCGGGCCGAGCGGTCGGGTGCGCGCGTGCGGGTCGCCGTCGAACGTGACCCGCCCGGCGGCCAGCCCGGCCACCGGCGGCAGGAAGCGCATCACGGTGCCGGCCAGCCCGACGTCGACGTGCGCCGGGCCGACCAGCGGATGCGGCCGGACCAGCCAGCGGTCGTCGTCGGAGGCCGACATGTGGGCCCCCAGCTCGCGCAGGCCGCCGGCCATCAGCTCGGTGTCCCGCGCGCGCAGTGGCCGGTCGAGCGTCGACGGCCCGCTGGCCAGCGCACCGAGCACCAGGGCCCGGGCGGTCATGGACTTGGAGCCCGGCAGGCGCAGCGTCGCGGCGACCGGGTCGCTCGCGGTCGGCGCCGTCCACGGCTGCGGCGGACGCGTCGCGGTCAGATTCCCCACGCCCCCCATTCTGCCAACCCGACGGCCCGGTGGAACCGTCCCTCCGCCCTGCTCCCGCTGGGCGGGACAGCCGAAACGCGCGGGTGGGGCTAGCGTGGGCGCCATGTGCGGGAGGTACGCGACGACCCGGAGCGCGGGCGACCTGAGCGCGCTGTTCGAGTCGGCCGACGAGACCGACGGCGTCGGGCCCGACTTCAACGTCGCCCCGACCGATCCGGTGCCGCTGGTCCGGCTCGCGCCGGAGGGGCACCGGCTGCTTTCGGTCGGGCGTTGGGGCCTGCTCCCGCCCTGGTCACGCAGCGCCGCCGGCGCCGCCCGCATGATCAACGCGCGGGCCGAGACGGTCGCCACCAGCCGCGCGTACGCCCCGTCCTTCGCCCGCCGGCGCTGCCTGGTCCCGGCCGACGGGTGGTACGAGTGGGTCCGACGTCCCGACGGCCGTCGGCAGCCCTACTTCATGACCCCGCGGGACGGCTCGGTGCTGGCGTTCGCGGGCATCTGGTCGCTCTGGGAGTCGGCCGGTCAGGCCCGGCTGACGTTCAGCGTGCTGACCACGGCGGCGCTCGGCGAGCTGGCCGAGGTGCACGACCGGATGCCACTGCTGCTGTCCCCGGAGCGTTGGGCGTCGTGGCTCGGCCCGACCGAGGAGCCGGCCGCGTTGCTCACCCCGCCCGACGCCGCGCAGCTCGCCGGGTTGGAGATCCGGCCGGTCTCCCCGGCCGTCGGCGACGTCCGCAACGACGGGCCGGAGCTGATCCGGCGGGTCGGCCGGGCGGGGGCGGAGGCGGATTCCGAACTGACACTGTTCTGATCACGTTCGGCACATTGTCGTGTGCTGATTTGCCGGGGTTGCGCCTGAAACGTCGCCCGGACGTTCAGCCATGTTTACCGAAGACCCTTGTCCCCGCGTGCGCTAGTGCGATAGAACACAGCGCCGGTGGTGGGTGGCCGTTCGCACGGGGCGGATGACATCCATCGATCTCTTCGAAGATCCTCGCCGGTCCCACGGGGGAGGTGGGTGTATTGACACGGGCACGCATGCCCCGCCCGCACGAGGTGGCCGCCGCACGGCGCGATCCACGACTGCTACGGGCTCTACGCGAACGGCGACAGGACGACGCGTGGCGCACCAGAGGCACCTGTCAGAGCGTCGATCCGGAGACGTTCTTCCCGGCGCCCAACGAGCCGGCCGACGCGGCGGTGGCGCTCTGCCGCACCTGCGACGTCCAGGGCTCCTGCCTGGCCTGGGCGCTGGAGGTCGGCGACTGTCACGGAGTCTGGGGCGGCACCACGCCACGTGAGCGGCGGGCCATGCTCGTCGCCTGGCGCAGCGAGGTGCAGCCGGATCCGGACGCGATCGACGATGCCGGACCGCCGGTCCGTGACCGCCTGCTCACGCTTGTGCCGTTGAGCTGATCATCACGCCCGTCGCCCGCGGTCCGGTTCGCCGGCCCGCGGGCGCCGGCCTCGTCGGTCCGACCCCGACGGCGTTCACCGTGCCGGGCACATCCGCCACCGCTTCGGTGGCAGTTCGCCACTCGGTGGGATTCCGCTTCCACGGCATGAGACCAGCAGAGATCTTGGTAGGAAAGGGCCCTCATAGGGGCCATGCCGCACCAAGATCTCTAGGGACCCGAGCCGCGCGAGCCGCCGCCGGCTGAGGCCGAGGTGGGGATGTCCGCGTCGTACGTGGCGTTGTGCGCAGAATGAGTCGGTGCGGCACGACGACGAGATCGACACTCCACGGGGACCGGCCCGGATCCGGCTCGACCGACCGACGACAGCCGGCTCCACGGTCCTGGTGCTGGGCCACGGGGCGGGCGGGAGCGTGGACGCGCCGGACCTGGTCGCGGTCCGCGACGCGGTGTGCGACGCGGGGGCGGGAGTGGTGCTGGTGACCCAGCCCTACCGGGTCGCCGGCCGGCGCGCGCCGGCACCCGCCGGGCACCTCGACGAGGCCTGGACGGCGGTGCTGGCCGAGCTGCGCCGACGCCTGCCGGAGACCGGTCGCTGGGTGGTGGGCGGCCGGTCCAGCGGTGCCCGGGTGGCCTGCCGTACCGCCGGGACGGTCGGGGCGTCCGGGGTGGTGGCGCTGGCGTTCCCGCTGCACCCGCCCGGGCGGCCGGAACGCTCCCGGGCGGCGGAACTGGACACCGGCGTGCCGACGCTTGTGGTCAACGGCGACCGGGACCCGTTCGGCGTACCCGCTGCGGGGCCGGGGGTCGAGGTGGTGGTCCGGCCGGGGGAGCGCCACGACCTGCGGGTCGATCCGACGGGCACGGCGGCGACGGTCCGCGACTGGCTCGCCGCCCGCGGTTGGCTGACCTGAACCACGGTCCGGGAGGCGTGACCCTCCCCGGCGGTGATCGTTGCACCGGGTGGCGCCGGCCGCCCGGTTCGGGCGCGCCGGGGTCACCTCCCAGGCCCTTCCTGGTCCCAGCGTCGGTCGCGGCCGAGGCTGGGGCCGGGAACGGGTGGACGGGGGGTCGAGCCGATGCGATGGAATGCGACGGCCCGCGCTTCGCGTTGAAGCCCCTTGGACGACATTGTCAGCGCGAGGGGGGTGACCGGTGCCGATCGAGACACGGAGCCGGGAGCGGGACGAACGGGACGAACGGCGGCTGCGGCGGCTGCTCGACGCGCCGGAGTGGCCCGCGTCGGGGTCGGCCGTGAGCACCGGCACACACTCGGGAAGTGAATCTGCTGGCTTCCGGGTACGCGTATCCTCGGCGGGAAAGCATCCGACGCGAGGGGATGTGCGGTTGACCACCGAGAAGACGGACGAGCGCAGGGCCCGCTTCGAGCGGGACGCGATGCCCTTCGTCGATCAGCTCTACGCTGCCGGGCTGCGGATGACCCGCAACCCGGCGGATGCCGAGGACCTGGTCCAGGAGACCTACCTGAAGGCGTACGCCGCCTTCCACCAGTTCGAGCAGGGCACCAACCTGAAGGCCTGGCTCTACCGGATCCTGACCAACACCTACATCAACTCCTACCGGAAGCGGCAGCGCCAGCCGATCCAGGCGCCGACCGACGAGATCACCGACTGGCAGCTCGCCGAGGCGGAGTCGCACACGTCGAGCGGCCTGCGTTCGGCTGAGACCGAGGCGCTCGACCGGCTGCCGGACAGTGACGTCAAGGAGGCCCTCCAGCAGCTGCCGGAGGAGTTCCGCCTGGCCGTCTACCTGACCGACGTCGAGGGCTTCTCCTACAAGGAGGTCGCCGACATTATGGGCACGCCGATCGGCACCGTGATGTCCCGCCTGCACCGGGGCCGGCGCAATCTGCGCAAGCTGCTCGAGGGGTACGCGGCCGAGCGCGGTTTCAGCGCCGCGTCGTCGAAGGGTTCGACCGCGACCGCCGGCCGGGAGGTGTGACCGTGAGCTGTGGAGAACCGCACGAGACGGACTGCCGCGAGGTGCTCGCCGAGGTCTACCTCTACCTCGACCTGGAGTGTGCCGAGGAGCGCCGGGTCCTTATCCGGCACCACCTCGACGAGTGTGGCCCGTGCCTGCGCGAGTACGGCATCGAGCAGGAGGTGAAGGCGCTCGTCGCCCGGTGCTGCGGCAACGAGGCCGCGCCGGAGAAGCTGCGGGAGCGGCTGCGGCTGCGGCTGACCGAGCTGGTGGTCTTCGAGACGACCGAGTCGCGCGAGCTGGCCGACTGACGCCGGTCGCGCGAGCTGGCCGACCGACGCCGGCGGCCGACGACGTACACCGGTGGCCCGGGTCCGCGCTGGACCCGGGCCACCGGTCTGTCCGGCCTCGGGCCGGCGTGCTGATCGCGGACGATCAGGAGTTGGGGCGCTTGCCGTGGTTCGCGCCGCTCTTCTTCCGGGCCTTCTTCTTCCGGGCCTTCTTCGCCATGCTGTGCCTCCTTGTGCTGGTCACGGTCCGTCCGCGGCGGAGCGCGGCGGAGGTCGCGTGTGGTCCCCGGCGGGCCGGGAGCCGACCCGCACGATGCTAGTGCCGCCCGGTCCGTCGCGTGGGCGGCGGGGCGGGTCCGCGCGTGGGTGGTCCGGGGGCCGGGGTGACCGGCGTCATGATTGGATACCGTCGCAGGACTGTCGGACAGAGGGAGGGCCGGGACATGGCCGAGGAGATCCGCGCCGAGATGGTGGCGAACGTCTGGAAGGTCGTCGCGTCGGCCGGGGACACCGTGTCCGAGGGCGACACGCTGGTGATCCTGGAGTCGATGAAGATGGAGATCCCGGTGGTCGCCGAGTCCGACGGCGTGGTGCAGCAGCTCGCGGTCAACGAGGGCGACGTGGTGCAGGACGGCGACCTGATCGCGGTGATCGGTTGAGCGGCCTGCTCGTCCGCCGCGCGGCACCGGCGGACTTCCCGGCGGTGGCCCGCCTGACGGTGGCCGCGTACGAGGCGGACGGCCAGCTCAAGGGCGAGAACGGGTACGCCGTGGTGCTCGCCGACGTGGCCGGCCGGGCGGAGACCGGTGAGGTGCTGGTGGCCGTGGACGAGCCGACCGGCACGGTGCTCGGCGCGGTCACGTTCGTGCTGCCCGGGACCCCGTTCGCGGAACTCGCCGGGCCGGGCGAGGCCGAGTTCCGGATGCTCGCGGTGGACCCGGCCGCCCAGGGGCGGGGCGCCGGCGAGGCGCTGGCGCGGGCGTGCGTGGCGCGCGCCGGCGAACTGGGCTGCACGGCGGTGGTGATCTGCGTACGCGCCGGCATGGCGGCGAGCGCGCGGCGTCTGTACGACCGGCTCGGGTTCGTCCGGCTGCCGGAGAAGGACTGGTCCCCGCTGCCCGGCGTCGAGCTGCTCGGCCTGCGCCGGACGCTGACCGCCGAGGGCTGAGCCGGACGCTGACCGCCGAGGGCTGAGGCGGTTCAGCCGCCGATCTTCGCCAGCAGCTCGTCGGCCACCTCCAGGGCGATCTTCTTCCGCTCGTCGTCGGAGATGCCCGGCGCGCGCACCGCGAACCAGCTGGTGTGCACCGCGAACAGGGTGAGCGCGGCCCGTAGCTGGGCCGCCGGCGAGTCGTCGCCGCGGCACAGCTCGCCGGCGAGCCGCATCATCCGGTCGCGCATCTGCTGGCCGGCCACGAGGCTCTTGAGCACGGTCTGGTTCTGCTCGAAGAACCGCATCACCTTGGGCAGCTCGCCGGCGAACATGGCGTCGGCGTACCTGCCGATCAGCGCGCGCCGGGTCTCCAGCGTGGCCGGCTGCTCGGCGGCCCAGGCGATCAGCTCGTCCATCCGGCGCAGCCGGTCGTCGACGAAGCTGGTGACGATCTCGTCCTTGCTCTTGAAGTGGTAGTAGAGCGCGGCCTTCGTCACGTTGAGGCGCTCGGCGATCTCCCGGAGCGAGGTCTTCTCGTACCCCTGCTCGGTGAAGAGCTCCAGCGCGACCGCCTGGATCCGCTGGCGCGTGCCGCCCGTGCCCTCGCTCACCCGACCGACACCTTCCAATCCGCTTGACGCTCGCCCGTCCTCAGCTTACCGTGCGGCTAGTAAGTCAACTAGCCGGGCGGCAAGTAAGTCGATCACCGATCTGCGGGGGAGCCTACCCATGAGTCAACCAGCCGAGGTCACCGCGAGACCCAATGTCCGCGTCGTCCTGTTCGGCCTGATGATCGCGATGATGCTCGCGATGCTCGACAACATGATCGTCAGCACCGCGCTGCCGCGCATCGTCTTCGAGTTCGGGGGGGCCGACCACTTCACCTGGGTGGTCACCGCGTACGTGCTCGGCACCACGGTCTCCACCCCGATCTGGGGCAAGCTCGGCGACCTCTACGGCCGCAAGGCGGTCTTCCTCACCGCGGTGGTCGTCTTCCTGGTCGGCTCCGCCCTCTGCGGCATGTCCGGCTCCGGCGTCTTCGGCGGCACCGACAACGGGATGATCGAGCTGATCGCGTTCCGGGCGGTCCAGGGTCTCGGCGCCGGCGGTCTGATGGTCGGCGTCATGGCGATCATCGGCGACCTGGTCCCGCCCCGGGAGCGGGGCCGCTACCAGGGCATGATCGCCGGCATCATGGCGATCGCCATGGTGGCCGGCCCGCTGGTCGGCGGGTTCATCACCGACAACCTGTCCTGGCGTTGGGCGTTCTACGTCAACCTGCCGCTGGGCGGCGTGGCGCTGCTGGTCCTCGCCACCACCATGCACCTGCCGAAGTACCGCACCGAACACAAGATCGACTGGCTGGGCGCGGCGCTGCTGTCGGTGGGCATCACGGCGCTCGTGCTGGTCACCACGTGGGGCGGCAACGAGTACGACTGGGGTTCGCCGCAGATTCTCGGCCTCGCCGCGCTGGCCGTGGTCGCCCTGGGTGCCTTCGCCATGGTCGAGCGGCGCGCGCCCGAGCCGATCCTGCCGCTGGGCCTGTTCGCCAACCGCAACTTCGCGCTCATCTCGGTGATCGGGTTCCTGCTGGGCTTCGCCATGTTCGGCGCGATGAACTTCCTCCCGCTCTACCAGCAGACCGTCCAGGGCGCGTCCGCCACGAACAGCGGGCTGCTGCTTCTCCCGCTGATGTTCGGCATGCTCGTGGTCTCGCTCGTGGTGGGCCGGACGATCACGAAGACCGGGCGCTACCGGGCCTTCCCGATCGTCGGCGGCGTGGTGATGGCGCTCGGCATGGGGCTGCTCAGCCTGCTCGACCTCGACACCAGCAAGGCCCAGTCCTCGCTCTACATGGTCGTGCTCGGCGTCGGCATGGGCTTCCTCATGCAGACCTCGATGCTGATCGCGCAGAACAGCGTCGAGCAGAAGGACCTGGGCGCGGCGAGCGGCGCGGCGACCTTCTTCCGGTCCATCGGCGGCTCGTTCGGCGTCTCGCTCTTCGGTGCCGTCTTCGCCAACCGGCTGGCCGACTCGGCGGCCGGCCCGGCGTTCGCCGGCACGGGCGGCGGCGAGGGCGGGGCGCTGGACCTGGAGAAGCTCAAGCAGCTCACCGGCTCGGCGCGGGAGGTGGTGCTGGGCGCGCTTTCCGACGCCATCTCGCACGTCTTCCTGTGGGCCGTCTTCTTCACCGTGGCGGTCCCGGTGCTCGCCTGGTTCATCAAGGAGGTGCCGCTGCGGGCGACGAACGACGTCCCGCCGGCCGGCGCCACGCCGGAGGACGAGGCCGAGGTCGCGCTCGGCAAGGCCCCCGTCTGACGTGTAAGGAAGGGGCCCCGCTCAACGCCTGGCGTTGTACCGGGGCCCCTTCTTGACGCCGCGTACTGGCAGCACCGTCCCGGGGGGGACCGCCCCGGGCGTCGTCAGGCGCGACGAAACAGGGCGGTGAGGTGCCGCCACAGCCGGCGCAGCGGGCCGGCCCCGGCACCGGCGACCAACGACTCGGCGGTGGCCCGGGTGGCCGGGTCGAGGGCCGGGGTGGCCCGGGCCAGATGTGCCAGCGACATCGCCGCCGGGGTGCGGCGGG
>NZ_CADEAU010000076.1 GCF_902825405.1 Micromonospora maritima
GGCGCTGGGTGTGGACGTGGCGTTGACCGAGGTCGACGTCACCAACGCCTCGACGTCGCAGTACGCCGGGTTGACGCAGGCGTGCCTGAACGTGCCGCGGTGCATCGGCATCACGGTGTGGGGTGTGCGGGACAGCGACTCGTGGCGCTCGAACGAGAACCCACTGCTGTTCGACGGTGGCGGCAACAAGAAGGCCGCGTACACCTCGGTCCTCAACGCCCTCAACGCCGCCGGCCCGGCGCCGACCGGCACCGCGACGCCGACCCCGACCACCACGCCGACCACGCCGCCGCCGAGCAACGGCGCCAACCGGATCCTCGGCAACCAGTCCGGCCGATGCATCGACGTGCCCAACTCGTCGCAGACCAACGGCACCCGGGTCCAGCTCTACGACTGCCACGGTCAGACCAACCAGCAGTGGACGTACACCGCCAACAAGCAACTGACGGTGTACGGCGGCAGCCGCTGCCTGGACGCGGCCGGCTCCGGCAACGGCGCGGCGATCCAGATCTACAGCTGCAACGGCCAGACCAACCAGCAGTGGAACGTCAACTCCAACGGCACCATCACCGGTGTCCAGTCCGGCCGCTGCCTCGACGTCTGGGGTACCGGCAACGGGCAGCAGGTCCAGCTCTACGACTGCAACGGGCAGGCGAACCAGCGGTTCCAGCTCGTACCCGTCTCCTGATCCTCGTCCTTGGTGGGGTGACGGACAGGTGGTGGCTCACCGTCGTGGCCGAGGCCGCGACGGTGAGCCGCTGTCGTACCGACCGGTACGTCACCGGAGATCACCGGCCTCGTACATCGCGATCACGATCTGGGCCCGTTCCCGGGCGCCGAGCTTGGCGAGAACCCGGCTCACGTGGGTCTTCACGGTCCAGATGCTGAGGAAGAGCGCGACGCCGATCTCCTCGTTGGTCAGCCCACGGGCGACCAGCCGGGCGATCTGCCGCTCACGGGGGGTCAACAGGTCGACGGCGCGCACGGCGGCGGTCCCGGCACCCGACGTCGGCTCGGGAACAGCCGCCCGGGCCGCGAACCGTTCGATCACCCGGCGGGTCACCGCCGGGTCGAGCAACGCCTGACCGTCGGCGACCAGCCGGATCGCCCGACGCAGATCGTCGGGGGCGACGTTCTTGGTCAGAAAGCCGCTGGCACCCTCCCGCAACGCTCCGAAGACGTACTCGTCGTGGTCGAAGGTGGTGAGCACGATGACGCGCGGCGCCCGGCCCGCCGAATCCGACGCCACGATCCGGCGGGTGGCCGCGATGCCGTCCCGACCGGGCATCCGCACATCCATGAGGACGACATCCGGCCGTAGCTCCGCCGCCAGCCGGACCGCCGAAAGCCCGTCGGTCGCTTCGCCGACCACCACGATGTCGTCGGTCCGATCCAGCAGCGCCCGGAGCCCGGCGCGCACCTCCGGATGGTCGTCGGCGATCACCACCCGCACCATCAGGAGTCCCCCACCGGCAGCCACGCGTCCACCCGGAACCCGCCGCCGTCCGGGCCGGCCTCCAATCGACCGCCCACGCCGCGCGCGCGTTCCCGCATGCCGACGATGCCGTGACCGCCCGGCGGCTGCCCGCCGTCGCCCGGTGCCGAGGTGGACCTGGCAGAACCCGTCGACGCGGCACTCCCACCGCCCGGATCGACGAACCGGAGGTGCAACGCCCCGTCTTCGCGGCGCAGGGTGAGCGACGCCTGTGCGGCACCGGCGTGCTTCAGCGTGTTGGTCAGCGCCTCCTGGGCGATCCGGTACGCCGCCCGGGCCACCGACGCCGGAATGTCGCGCCCCCCGTCGATGTCCACCCGAAGCTCCAGCCCGGCCCGCCGGGCCAGCTCCGGCAACAGGTCCAGGTCGGCGAGCGTGGGCGCGGGCCGCAGCGGGGCCGGGGTGGGGTCGCGCAGCAGGTGGACCGTCCGGGACGTCTCGCGGACAGCCTCGTCGTGTCCGGCCAGCGCCGCGGCGATGGCCGCCCGGCAGGCCTCCGGTTCCGTGCCCACGGTCTCCTCGGCGAGCCGCAGCTGGAGGCCGATCACCACCAGGCTGTGCGCCACCACGTCGTGCAGGTCGGCCGCCACGGACAGCCGCTGCTCGGCCAGCCGCCGCTCGGCCTCCCGCCGCGCCTCCTCGTCGGCCCGGGCCACGCGTCGACGCACCTCCTCGGCCCAACGGCGTCGTTGCCAGACCGCCTCCCCGACCGCCAGGGCCAGGCCGAGCACCACGAGCTCCCGCGCCTCGCCGACGAGCACCCCGAACAGCCACTCCCGCTCGACCAGTACCCGCCACCCGACGTTGGCCGCCGACAACGCCGCCACCAACGGCACCGCCTTGCGCAGGTGGCCCCCGGCGGCCGCACCCAGGAAGGGCAGCAGCAGCGGCCAGGCCGTCCCGATCGCCGGGTATCCGAGCACGTGGTACGCGACGACGGCGGCGGTGGACGCCAGCAGCACGGCCAGCGGACGCCGTCGGCGGACGAGTTGGAGTCCGCCGAGGACCGCTCCGAGAAGCCAGCCGGCCGGGCCGAGCGGAAGCGACGCGGGCTCCTCCGCCAGCGCCGTGACCGCCCACACCGACACCGCGACGGCTGCCGCCAGCGCCGCGTCCCGGCCAGGTCGGCGGGTCTGCTCAGTCATGGTGAGGAGCATTGTGGTCGGCGACCGGCGGCGGCGCGACCACCGTCGGGTCCGTGCCCGGCGGGACGAGGACGAACTGTCCCATCATCCCGGCGTCCTCGTGCGCCAGCAGGTGGCAGTGGAACATGAACGGCCACGTGGGCGACGGGTACGCCCCGAACTGGACGAGCAGCCGGACCTCGGTGTCCGGTGGCACGTACACGGTGTCCTTGCGTCCCCGCCACGCCGCTCCGGGCGGCCGACCCGCGACGTCCAGCACCTCGAACGCGGCGTTGTGGATGTGGAAGTTGTGCGGCGTCCCGACGTCGTTGCGCAGCCGCCAGATCTCGGTGCTCCCCAACGGCACCACCGCGTCGATGCGGGACAGGTCCATGGTCCGGCCGTCGATGAGGAAGTCACCGAAACGCAGCACGCGCTCGCGACGCCCGGCGAGCGGCGGCGCCAGCCGAGGCGGCGCAGGCAGGGCGACCGGCAGGGGTGGAGCCGGACGAAGGGACGGCGCGGCACGCAACTCCAGGATGTCGAACTCGTCGGCGCCGCCGGCCAGTCGGTCGACGGCCAGGTCGGCATCGAGATCCGGCGGGCGGCTCCGCAGCCGGACCCGCTCGTCGGGACGCAACTCCACGAGCAGCTCGGCCCGCTCCCCGGGGCTGAGCCGCAGGTGGTCGACCGGCACCGGCGCCGGCAGCAGACCGTTGTCGCCGGCGACGACGTGGAAGCCCCGACCGTGGTCGAGGACGAAGTCGTAGATCCGCGCGTTCGAGGCATTGAGCACCCGTAGCCGCACCAGCTCGGTACGCACGCCGAGCACCGGCCCCCAGACCCCGTTGACCAGGATCTCCGAGCCCAGCAGGCCGGTGACCGACAGCCCGCCGAAGGCGATGCCGTCCTCGTCGAGCCGGCCCTGCCGGGTGAAGTTCCGGTCCTGCACGATCACCGGGATGTCGTCGACCCCGTAGTCGTCGGGGAGCAGACCGTCGGCCGCGCCGTCGTCCACGTACAGCAGGCCGGCGACGCCACGGTAGACGTGCTCCTTGGTGCGCCCGTGCGGGTGCGGGTGATACCACAACGTCGCCGCCGGCTGGTCCACCCGCCAGGCCGGCTGCCACAGCGCGCCGGGACGGATCATCTGGTGCGGTCCACCGTCGCACTCGGCCGGCAACTCCATGCCGTGCCAGTGCAGGGTGGTCGCCTCCGGGAGGTCGTTGCGTACCCGAGGGGCCAGGACGTCGCCCCGGCTCACCCGTACCGTGGGGCCCAGATGGCTGCCGTTGACCCCCCACGTGTCGGCCTGCCTGCCCGGCAGCAGCTCGGTCCGGCCGCTCTGCAGGCGTAGGTCCACCCGGAGCCGGCCGTCCGCTCCGCGCACCCCGGCGGCCAGCGGCGGAATGGCCAACGGCCGGTCGAACGACACCCGGCCGACGTTGCTGCGGCGCGTGGTGGTCCACACGTAGCCGGCCAGGCCGGCGGCGGGCAGCCCCACCGTCGCCCCGACGACGGCCGTACCCCGCAGGAGCGCCCGGCGAGAGAGGCCCATCACCCACCGCTACCGGCGGACCGTCGGCGAGTCGGCCAGACCGCGATCAGCAGACCCACCGCGATGATCCAGATCGCCAGCCAGGACTCCGGTGCAGGCACCATCCGCGGATCCCGCAGGATCACCCAGATCGGTACGAACAAGCCCCCGAACAACGAGAAGACACCGAACAGCATGACCGCCACCCCGGCCAGGCGGCGCACCGGAACAGCCCGAGATCGACGTTGCGTCATGAGATCGACGCTAGGCCGGTACCGTCCCGCGTCACATCGCTCCGCAGAGCGATCCCGGCCGCCCGCCAGCGGCACTGTCCGGATCACCCAGGCACAATCGGGTGGATGGAACGTCTCGAGTTCGGTGTCGCGGTGCGCCAGTTGCGGGAGAGCACGGTGCCCGCGGCTGTCGGGCTGCCGGTCGGTCGCCGGCGGGTGCAAGGGCTGCGGCGGGAGGAACTCGGCGAGCTGGCGGGGATGTCGGCGGACTACGTACGCCGGTTGGAGCAGGGACGCAGCCATCCGTCCGCCGGAGTGGTGAACGCCATCGCCCGGGCGTTACGGATCGGGCGGGCCGACTACGAGCGGCTCTGCGCGCTGGCCGGGTACGCCGCCGCGGACGGACAGGTGCCGAACGAGGTCGGTCCGGGCGCGATGCGGCTGCTGGAGCGGTTCCCGGACACCCCGATGTTCGTCTCCGACGCGGCGATGAACCTCGTCGCCGTGAACAGCGCGTTCCTGGCCCTGGGGCACTGGAATCTCACCGGGGACCCGTGGGACTGGAACATCGCCTGGCGGACGTTCTGCGACCCGTTCGACGGTTTCCAGCAGTCGGCGGACGACGCGACGGACCACCAGGCGATCCTCGCCGCCCAGCTGAGGAGCACGCTCTTGCGCTACCCCGCCGACGCGTCGCTCGCCGCGCTGGTGGACGAGATGCGGAGCCGGAGCGGCCTGTTCGACGTCCTGTGGCGGGCACCGCGACCGGTGGGCGCCTACGAGAGCAGCGCCGCGTTCGTCCATCCCGATCTCGGCCCCGTCACGCTCGTCGGCAGCCTGCTCGCCATCCCGGGCGACGACCTGGCGGCTCTCATGCTCACCGCCGCGCCCGGCTCGGCCGACGCCGCCCGGCTCACCGAGATCGTCGAGGTCGCCGGTGAGCCGACCATCGTCAAGGTGGGCCAACCTGGCCCAGGCTGACCGCGCCGAATTCTGTGAAGGTCGGTGACGTACCCAGCGACGACGGGTCCGACGGCCGCCTCCGGGCGGCTCCGGTGGAACGGAGCTGGTGCCCATGACGTCGACGGCTCTCACAGAGGCAGGTTCAGCGATGAAGGCAGTGCGTTTCCACGAGTTCGGCGGTCCCGAGGTCCTGCGCTACGAGGACGTCGAGCAGCCCACCCCCGGAGCCGGGCAGGTCCGGATCCGCGTCGCGGCGACGTCGTTCAACGGCGTCGACGGCAACATCCGCGCGGGCTTCATGCAGGGCCCGATCCCGGTGGAGCTGCCGCACACCCCCGGCCTCGACGTGGCCGGCACGGTGGACGCGCTGGGCGACGGCGTGGACGACCTCACGGTCGGTGACCGGGTCGTCGGCTTCCTGCCGATGACGGGAACCGGGGCGGCCGCCGAGTACGTGATCGCGCCGGCGGAGATCCTGACCGGGGCGCCGGGGAACATCCCGCTGGCCGACGCGGCGGCGTTCCCGCTGGTGGGCCTGACCGCGTGGCAGGCGCTGTTCGACCACGGCAAGCTGACCGCCGGTCAGCGGGTGTTGATCAACGGTGCCGGCGGAGCGGTCGGCGGCTACGCGGTGCAGCTGGCCAAGGAGGTCCGTGCCCACATGATCGCCACGGCCAGCCCTCGCAGCGCCGAGCGGGTCACGGCTGCCGGCGCCGACGAGGTGATCGACCACACCGCCTCCGACGTGACCGCGGCGGTGACCGAGCCGGTCGACCTCGTCCTCAATCTCGCGCCCGTCGCCCCGGACCAGCTGGCCGCGCTGGTCACGCTGATCCGGGACGGCGGCGCCCTGGTCAACACCACCGTCTGGATGCCCGCGCCCTCCGACGAGGCGCGCGGCGTGCGCGGCATCGACCTGTTCGTGCGCAGCGACGCCGACCAGCTCGCCGACCTGGCCGCCCGGATCAACACCGGTGAGTTGCGCGTCGAGGTCGCCGAGCGGGTGGCACTGGCCGACCTGCCCGCGCTCCACGCCCGGGCCGGCGCGGGCGAGCTGCCCGGCAAGACCGTCGTCCTCGCGCCCACGGCCTGACACCGCCCGTTCGATCCTCGCGGAGAGCGCCGCCACCACGCTGGCGCCCGCCCGATCGGACCGACCGACCACACCCCAGGAGACGAGCACGATGATTCCCGACGACGACCCCACCCGCTCGCTGACCGTGGCGAACCCCGACGCCCCCGACACGACCTACATCTCCCTGGTGGGCAACACCTACGGCATGTTGATCACCGGTGAGCAGACCAACGGCGCGTACTGCCTGATCGACATGCGCGTCCCCGACGGCGGCGGCCCGCCACCGCACCGGCACGACTTCGAGGAGATGTTCACGATCCTCGAGGGCGAGATCGAGTTCACCTTCCGCGGCGAGAAGCACGTCGTGCGGGCCGGCTCCACGATCAACATCCCGGCCAACGCACCGCACCACTTCCGCAACACCTCCGGTGCGCCGGCCCACATGCTCTGCATGTGCACCCCGGCCGGGCAGGACGAGTACTTCACCCGGATCGGCGACGTCGTCGCGGGCAGGGACGCACCGCCGCCGCAGCTCGCACCGGACGAACTCGCCGAACGCCGCCGCCTGGCCGCCGAGCTGGCCCCGACCTACCGCAGCGAGTTCCTGTAGCTGGTCGTGGCGGTCAGGACCCGTGGTCCGGCCAGCCGGGTGCCACCACGGCCCGGACCGTCACTCCGTCAGCCACGAGTGGGGCTCGACCGACCACGGCTGGCCGGGGCCCTCCCGGTGGGCCACCTGGCCGAGCGGGAGCCCGGCCAGCCCGGCCACTGCCGAGTCCCGCTCGACGACGTGCTGGATGCAGGTGACGACCACGGCACCCGGCTGGTTCGGATCGTTCACGCCGTCGCCGACGATCCACGCGTTGTCGTCGGTGTGGATGACCTCCCGGGCCGGTTCCGCGCCCTCCAGCACGGTGCGTTGCACGACCGCACCGAGGTGGTCCGGGAAGCGGTCGTCGGTGAAGGGGAAGGGCAGGGACCGGAACACCTCGTGCTGGTCGCCGTCCGCGTACGACTCGACTGCGTGATCGTCCACGGCGACACCCTAGACCCGACGGGGCGCGGCACCGGTACGGCGTGTGGGCCGTCGTCGCTAGGGTGCTGCCCGTGGAAGACGACGACCGCGCCCTGCCGGTTGCGCTGAGGGAAGCTCACGAGGTCGGCTTCGACTACCGGGACGGGGACGGGGTCGACTTCGAGCCGTACGACCGCTTCCTGGACGCCGGCGAGACCGCCGAGTGGTGGCGGGCCTGGACCGGGAACGCGGTCCTGGACGGATCCGAGTTCCGGGTGTTCGGGCAGGACGGCACCGGTGGCCTGGCCGCGTTCTGGCTGGTGCGCGCCGGCGAGCCGATCGAGCGGCAGCCGGTGGTGTTCCTCGGCTCGGAGGGCGAGACGTCGGTCGTGGCGCGGGACCTGGGGGCCTACCTGTGGCTGCTCGCCGACGGCTTCGGCCCCTGGGAGGCCACGGCGTACCCCGATCACGACCATCAGCCCCGCGCGGACGCCCGCCTCACCGCGATCGCCCAGCGGTCGGCGGCCACGCGCCGCGCCTCCGCCGAGGAGGTCATCGCGGCGGCGAGGGAGGAGTTCCCCGACTTCGACGAGATGATCGGCGCGTTGTGCCGCTAGGCAGCTCCACGTGACCAGGAGCGGGGCCGGCTTCCAGGCGCGCGACGATCCGCCGGAGCCCGTCCTCGACGGCCACGTCGTCGAGATCGCGCTCGCGACGGCGGGACCACAACCCGATCAGGTCATCCTCGATGGCGCCCAGTTCGATGAGCCGGTCCGCCGCCGCGAGCGCGCTGTCGCGCAACTCGTCCAGGCTTCCGGACCTCGTGGTCCGCTTGTCCGCCAGCACGGTGAGGGTGCACCGCGCCTCGGCGACGATCCCGCGCCCCGCGGCGGACATCGCCGTCGGGGTGTCAGGCCGGCGTCTGCGGCCAGGGCCGCAGCGCCTCCAACCGGGTGCCGAGCCGGCGGAGGAAGTCGCGGAACCCCGCCTCGCTGTGCGGCGTCTCGATCTCGTCGGTCAGCGGACCGTCGTACCGCAGGGCCTGGACGATCGCGTCCGCGTAGGCGTCGGGGCCGGCGCCGAAGTAGCGCCGCTCGACCATGGCGGTGGCCATCTGGCCGGCGTTGTCGTCGTCCAGCTGGGGGGTGAACATCAACCCGTACAGGATCTGGTTGATGATGCCCTTCCAGTCGTCACTGGCCACTCGCAGACACCCTTTCCGATTCCGACAGTCAGTTCAGCCGGGTACGGCCGTCGAAGCCGAAGAGCGGGACGTTGTTGACGCCGTTGCGGCCCAGTTCGTCGGTGACCTGTCGCATGTGCTGCGGAGTCGGCTGGTAGTGCCCACTCGCCGAGGTCACGTACTGCACCTTACCGTCGACCACCGCGATCTCACCGGCCGCGGCGACCGGCTTGCCGTTGCCCAGCGTGGAGTGGTGGAACTTGCCGACCTCCTGGTAGGTCGACGCGTAGATGTTGCCGCGCTCGTCCATCACGAAGATCGCCCGTCCCCCCTCCTGGCTCCAGTGCGTGCTGGCGTTGCGGGTGTCGAACGGCTGCCCGTCCCGGGCACTGCGCATGATGCCGTCCGAGTCGACGTAGACCCGGTGCTGTTCCAGTTGCGCCTCGTCGAGTCGACGTACGGAGCTGGGCCGGAACGGGTTGCCCGGGTGGTCGCCCATGGTCTCGTACCGGTACTTGTCCAGCATCGGCTTGCCCTGGTAGCGGATGTCGCGCAGCGGCCCCGGCACCTTCGGCGGCCGTCCCGGGCCACGGCCCGGCTTACGGGTGAATCGACGGAGCAGCGTCTTCGCGCGCCGGAGCAGCCGGGGAATGATCTCGTTGACGACCCGGTCGATGACTTCCTTGATGATCCGGCGGATGGCGACCCGGGCCACGCCGATCGCGACCGGGATCTGCGCCAGCGACCCGCCCAGCGTGGGAGCGGCAGCCGCCAGGGCCATCGCGACCTGGACCACCACGATGATCAGCTGGACGATCGTGAGGATCTTCTGGGTCAGCGTGATCACGGCCATCACCAGCAGTGCGGCGGCGATCAGCTCGGCGGCCTCGGCGCCGTCCTCGATGCGCCGGGTCGGACCCTCCTCGCCCCGCCACATGGTGTCGAACGCGGTGACGTCCCGGCCCCGGTTGGCGACGCCGACCGTCGCGGCGCCGGCGTTCGCCTCGGCGCCCGCCGCGCGCAGCGTCCCGGCGAAGGCCGTCCACGCCTGGGCGGCCTCGACCAGCAGTTCCTCGTCGGCCTCGGGCCAGGTGAAGCCCACCCAGTTGAGGGCCTCGGCGAGCTCAGGTGGTAATTGCAGGCCCACCGGGCAGCTCCAGTCCCCTGAACAGCGCGGCGTTGTCCATGTCGGTGCGCTCGTGGTCGGTGGCCACGGTGTCGAGCCGCTCGGCCACGTCCATGAGTTGGTCGGCCATCGAGGCGTACGCGTCGAGGGCGTGCTGGAGCACCTCGGTGTAGGCCATCCCGAAGACCGTCCCGGCCTCGTCGCCACCCCACGGATTGCCCGAACCGGTGACCGTGCCCTGGAGCCGCTGCACCTCTCCGGTGAGCCGCTCGCCGCCGCCCCGGATGGTCCGGGCCGCCGAGCGCAGCGCGACGACGTCGACCTCGATTCCGCCGGTCAACCCGTCACCGCCGATCGCGATCGAGTCGACGGACCATCGCGTCCAGATCGCCGATCATCCCGTCGAGCCCTCGCCACGCCTGCTCGGCGACCCCTTCGAGCTGCCGGTGCAGCGCCGCCTGGTCGACCTCACCACCGAGCGCCTCCTGGCGCTGCCGCCGCTCGTCGTCCTGGGCGGCGGTCACGGCCTCCATCACGTACTGGGCGATGGCCGTCGTGCCGGAGCGCAGCAGGGTCGGGTTGATCTCCAGCGACTCCAGCCGCCCGTAGCCGCCGACGACCGCCTCGACCAGGCCGTCCGCGCCCGTGCCGCGCCCGCGAAGCGGGACCTCCTCGACCGGGGACGTCGGATCCGCCGACCGGGTGGGCCCGGTCGCCTGACCAAGCAGACGCATGGCGGCTTCCAGGGAACGGCCGACCGCAGCATGGTCCGTACGCTCTTGATCCGCCATTCGCACCGCCCCGATCTCCGGCTCGACGAGCAACCTGGCGGATCTTACCGACGTGAACGTCCCGGCACGAGCCCGGCCGATATGTCGACAGTGGAGACTCGGTGCTCACGGCCCCGCTGCTCCTCCCTCACCCGCCCCGACCTTGACCTCAACCGAACTCGAGGTCCTACGGTTCCAAGGGCGAGCGTTGTCCCCGGGGTTGAGGAGCCGACAGTGATCGTGACCGTCACCAGGACCACCGACCGCGACCGTTTCCTGGACGTGTTCACCACGGTCGGTGCGGCCAAGCGGCGTGAGCACGGCTGCCGCCGCGCCCAGGTCTTCTTCGATCCCGACGACGCACACCGGGCATGGTCCGTCTTCGACTGGGACGCGGAGGACTATGCCGGGTTCCTCGCGGACCCGGAGATCCCGGCAATCGCCTTGCAGCTCGGGATGCAGGCCCCACCCGTCCACGTCGTCGCCGCGACGGACCTCGACGCCTGACCCGCCCCCCTCGGAAAGGAGTTCGACATGCCTGACCCGTCCGCGCGGGCCCGCCGGTTCGGTTCGACCATCGGCGACGGGGCGACCCCCTTCGGCGACGGAATCCTCGTCGCGTCGGGCTTCCGCGACGAGACCGACCGCTCGATGAGCGCCTATCCGGCGTTCTTCACCGCCGGGGCGCGTGCCGACCTGCCGGCAGCCTATGCGGAAGTCTGGGTGGTGATCAGCGGAGCGATACGAGTGGGCGCCGAAGGTGACGCCGTGACGGCCGGTCCGGGCGACTTCGTGCACGTCCCGAGGCAGGCGCCGGGGACGGTCGAGGCACTGGAAGACACCACCATGGTGTGTGTCTCGGTGCCCGCCCACTGACGCGAGGACGGATCGCAGAACCCCCACCAGGGGTCCTGACCTGCGGTCGGTGGGCCGCCAGGGACTCGAACCCTGAACCTATGGATTAAAAGTCCACAGCTCTGCCATTGAGCTAGCGGCCCGCAGAGCACAGGCTACCCGAAGCCGATCAGCCGGGCGGGCATCGTACGCCGGGCCTTTTCGATCTTGCCGACGCCGCCGGGGACGGCCGCCACGGACGGCGCGCGGGGCCCTCCGGGCCGTACGCGGACGGCTACGCTTCGGCCATGTCGAGCTGGCGGTGGCACGACCGCGCGACGGCGGTGGCCCTGGTGCCGGCAGTCGCGGTGGTGGCTCTGCTCGGCCTGCTGGTGCAGGCGGACGGCGTCGACACCCCGGCCGAGCTGGCCGCGTTGCTGGTGGTGCTGGTCGCCGCCGGCGCGCTGTACGCCCGCCGGCGGTACCCGGTGGCGGTGGGGGCGGTGGCGCTGGTCGCGGTCAGCGCCTACGGGGTGCTGCTGCACCGGCCCGGGCCGGTCATGCTGGTGTTCGTCGTCGCGTTGTACACGGTCGTGGACGAGGGGCACCTCGCCGTCGCGGTGGGGCTCGGCCTGGCCTCGGTCGTCTCCTTCGCGGTCGCCGACAGCTGGACGCGCACCGGCGCCGGTGGGAACGGCGCGACGCTGCTGCACGCCGGGTGGCTGGTCGCGGTGATCGTCGGAGTGACCCGTAACCGCCGGGCCTACCTGGCCGAAATGCGGGCCCGGGTGCGCGCCGCCGAGCAGGGTAAGGAGGAGGAGGCCCGGCGTCGGGCCACCGAGGAGCGGCTGCGGATCGCCCGCGAGCTGCACGACCTGCTCGGTCACCATCTCTCGTCGATAAACGTGCAGGCGAGCGCGGCGCTGCACCGCCCGGACCCGGAACGGGCCGAGGCGGCGCTCACCGCGATCAAGCAGACGAGCAAGGAGACGCTGCGGGAGCTGCGGACGACGCTGGGGATCCTGCGTGCCGAGGCCACGCCGCCGCCCGCGCCGGGGCTGGAACGGCTCTACGAGCTGGTCACCACGGCCGGGCGGTGCGGGTTGGCGATCCGTACCGAGGTGGCCGAGATCCGGCCGCTGCCGGCGGAGGTGGACCTGACGGCGTACCGGATCGTCCAGGAGGCGCTGACGAACGTGACCCGGCACGCGGCGGCGACCACCGCGACCGTCCGGGTCCGGTCGGACCACGACGACCTGCTGGTGGAGGTGGAGGACGACGGCGCCGGCGCCTCGGCCCCGCCCGGGAACGGGATCATCGGCATGGGCGAGCGGGTCCGGGCGCTGGGCGGCTCGCTGACCACCGGCCCTGGGCCGGCCGGGGGTTTCCTGGTGCGGGCCCGCCTTCCGCTGCGGCCGGGCCCGCCGCCGGTCCGGGTGCCGACGGCCCGGCCCGAGCCGGAGGGCGCGACGTGATCCGGGTGCTGCTCGCCGACGACCAGAACCTGGTACGCGCCGGCTTCCGGTCCATCCTCGACGGCGAGGACGCCATCGAGGTGGTCGGCGAGGCCGCCGACGGCGCCGCCGCGGTGCGGCTGGCCCGGCAGCTGCGGCCGGACGTCGTCCTCATGGACATCCGGATGCCGCAGCTCGACGGCCTGGCCGCCACCCGGGAGATCACCTCAGGCGACCACGGCCGGGTGATCATCCTGACCACCTTCGACCTCGACGAGTACGTCTACGACGCGCTGCGGGCCGGGGCGAGCGGCTTCCTGGTCAAGGACACCGAGCCGGCGGAGCTGATCCACGGGGTGCGGGTGGTGGCGCGGGGCGACGCGCTCCTCGCGCCGGCGATCACCCGCCGGCTGATCGCGGAGTTCGCCGCCCGCGCCCGGCACCCGGTACCGGGGCCACGGCTGAACGCGCTCACCGAACGGGAGCGTGAGGTGCTCGTCCTGGTCGCCGCCGGCCTGTCCAACGACGAGATCGCGGCCCGGCTGGTGCTGAGCCCGGCCACCGCGAAGACGCACGTCAGCCGGATCATGACCAAGACCCGGGTCCGGGACCGGGCCCAGCTGGTGGTGCTCGCGTACGAGTCCGGGCTCACCGTGCCCGGCTGGCTCACGTCCTCCTGACCGTCGCGGATCAGGTGGTGCGGCGGGCCCGGGCCGCCGCCCAGCCGCCCAGGCCCGTGCCGACGACCCCCAGCACCACGCCCACGATCGCCCCGGCCCGCCCCTGGCCGTTGCCGAACCCGTCCGAGGTCAGGGCCAGGTGCACGGCGCTGAGCACCAGGCCGACCAGCCCGGCCGCCAGCGCCAGCAGGGCCCGACCCCGCCCGCCCGAGGTCGGGCGGGCCACCGCCAGCCCGCCGATGATCGCGCCGGCCAGGCTCACCGCGGCGAACGTGGTGGCGCCGAACCGTCCGGAGCCGCCGACCCCACCGGCGGCGACCGAGACGTGCGCCGCTGCCGGGGCGGCGGACCAGAGCCCGCCGGCCAGGGCGCCGGCGGTGGTGGCGAGCAGATGACGGACGGGCATCGGAACTCCCTCGGGTCGGGGACGACAGGTACCGCCGGCAGCGTATGGACGGGGCCGCCCCCGGGTCGTCCTGCCGGAGTTGCCGATCGGGTTACCACCCTGGGCGTACGCGCCCGGTCGCCCGTACCCCCGTGGTGGTGGTCCGCGCGAATCCCCGTCGGTGCACGGTTGCTGCCCGGTTCAGCGGGTACCGCACCGGGCATGCGCATCGTGATCGTGGGGGCCACCGGCAACGTGGGGACCGCCGTGCTGCGTCGGCTGCGGCGGGAGGCGGGAGCGGAACTGGTCGGGGTGGCCCGCCGGCTGCCCGGGCCGGACGCCGGTGAGCCGTACGACGACGTGCAGTGGCACTCCTGCGACGTCGGGGCGCCCGGCGCGTCCGACGACCTCGTGCGGATCTTCGCCGGGGCGCGGGCGGTGGTGCACCTGGCCTGGCAGATCCAGCCCAGCCACGACCGGCGCACGCTCTACCGGACCAACGTCGGCGGCAGCCGCGCGGTGATCGAGGCCACCGTCCGGGCCGGCGTCCCCGCCCTGGTGTACGCCTCGTCGGTCGGCACCTACGCGCCCGGCCCGAAGGACCACCCGGTCAGCGAGAACTGGCCGGCGACGGGGGTGGAGACGTCGTCGTACAGCCGGGACAAGGCCGAGGTGGAGGCGCTGCTGGACGGCGTGGAGCGGGAGCACCCGGAGCTGCGGGTGGTCCGGCTGCGGCCGGGGCTGATCTTCCAGCGGGAGGCCGGTACGGAGATCAGCCGCTACTTCCTCGGCCCGCTGGTGCCGGTGCGGCTGCTCCGCTACGGCCGGATCCCGCTGGTCCCGGCGAACCGGCGACTGCGGATGCAGGCGGTGCACGCCGACGACGTCGCCGACGCGTACGCCCGGGCGGTCGTGGGGGACGCGCGCGGCGCGTTCAACGTGGCGGCCGACCCGGTGCTGACGCCGGAGCTGGTGGCCCGGCACTTCCACGGCTGGACCGTGCCGGTGGCGGTGCCGGTGCTGCGCGCGGCGGCGGCGGTGACCTGGCGGGCCCGGCTGCAACCGGTCGACACCGGCTGGGTCGACCTGGCGCTGAACGTGCCGCTGATGTCCAGCGAGCGCGCCGAGACCGAGCTGGGCTGGAAGCCCCGGGTCGACACTGTGACCGCCCTGCGGGACCTGATCGCCGGCATGTCGACGAGGGCCGGCACCGACTCCCCGCCGCTGTCCACGGACCCGACTCTTCCCGGCCGCCCCGCCGCCCTCGCCAAGGGCCACCTCCCCGGCCACCCCAACCCCTACTGACCGCCGAGCGCGAGGCCCGGGAGGACCGGCGTCAGGAGAGGCGGGAGGCGGTGACCGTCGGGGGGCGGGCGCCGAGGAAGAAGATGCCGGGGAAGCCCTTCGTCTCGAAGCCCCGGCTGGGGTTCCGGCGCAGCGTGCTGCCCTCGACGGTCATCGTGCCGGTCCGGTTGTTGCTGACGAAGAAGACCGCGCCGCCGCCCTCGTTGGCGCTGTTGTCCTCGATGACCGTGCCGGCGATCTTGACCGTGAACTCGTTGCCGTCGCAGTAGATCGCGCCGCCGCTGCCGCCACCCGGGGTGCCGCCCCGGGCCGGGTTCGCGCCGGTGCCGACCGCCCGGTTGTCGCGGAAGACGCTGTTCAGCACCGTCCAGGAGACGCCGATGCTGCTCAGCGCCGCGCCGTTGGCGCACACCCCGCCGGTGAAGGTGCTGCTCACCACGTACACCGGCTTGTTCTCGAACTGGCTCAGCACCCGTACCGCGGCACCGCCCAGGTCGGGGCCGGTGCGGTCGCAGCGGTTGTCGACGAACCGCGAGTTGACCACCTTGAACCGCCCGCCCCGGACGAAGATCGCGCCGCCCCCGCCGCCCTCGGCCGTCACGCCCGTGGAGTTGCCGTCGGCGAACGTGAGGTTCTGCACGGTGAGCTGCGGGTGGTCCTGGTTCTGGCAGTGCGAGGTGGTCCAGCCCTGGGCCTGGTCGCAGGTGTTCATGTAGAGGATCCGCCGGCTGCCGCCGCCGCTCAGCGTGACCTTGCCGCCGCCGTCCAGCACGACGCGCGGGCCGTGCGCGTTCACCACCTTGGCGGTGGCCTTCATCGTGATGGTCACCGGCGCCGGGCCGCAGTCGAAGGTGATCACACCGCCGGCCGCGACCGCCTTCACCACCGCCTCGGAGGTGCAGCTCGCCGGCGTGCCACTGCCGACCGTACGGGTCGGGCGCGAGGTGTCCACCGCCCGCGCCTCGGCCGGTACGGCGGCGCGCCCGGTCGGGTTCCCGGCGCGGAACGCGACGGTGGCGGCGCTGGGGCTGGGCTTGGCGCTGCCCAGGCCGGCC